>CABYNZ010000001.1 GCA_902520485.1 uncultured Prochlorococcus sp.
AACTAAATATTCATCCAATCAAATTATTAATTTTATCTTGAAGGTGCATTGTTACAGAATTCAGATCATGTCTTGATGAACTTTGTGGAGGTTGGACAGGTTGACCCACTTTAATAACTATTTTTGAAAACAAAGGAATAAAGCATCTAAATCTTATTAGTCTGTGTGAATTAACAATTGCAACAGGCAATAATAATTTTTGATTTTTAAAGGCTAATAATGCTGCACCTTGTTTGGGCTTATTCACTCGACCATTTTTTTGACGAGTGCCATCAATAAAAATTCCAATACAATTATCATCTGATAATTTCTTACATGCTGTTTTAATTGTGTTTTTATCAGCAATTCCTCTTTTTACAGGATACGCTCCACAAGCCTTGATAATAAACCCGAGGAAAGGGATTCTAAAAAGTTCTGCCTTGGCCATAAAAGATATATTACGTCCAAGGGCATGTCCTAACAAAGGAGGGTCCAGTAAAGAACCATGATTAGAAACCATGATAAAGGAATCTTTTTGCGGAATATTGTCTCTACCTATTAAATGACCTTTAAATACAAATTTATAAATAGGAAATACAAAAAGCTTGCTAACTAATTCATAGATTAATTTTTGAATAGTATGATTTTTCATACAAATTAATAAGATATTTGATCAGAAGATGAAACTTGAGAAATTTTTACATCTTTAAGATGTCTTTTTCCTAAACCGCTTAGTACATTTGAAGGGCCAATTTCGACAATATGAAGATCACTATCTTTTGCCATTAAATCCATAGTTTCTCGCCACCTCACTCCATTACACATTTGCTTTTCTAATCTAATTTTAAGCTCGTTTGGATCGCTACACAGTGAAGGCTCATAATTACTAATTACAGGGAAAGAGGGATTGTTAAATTTAATCTTTTTTAAATACTCACAAAATTTTGATGAAGGTTCATTCATAAATGGCGAATGAAATGCTCCTGAAACATTTAATTTCAAGAATCTTTTACAAGCAATTTCTCTCGATAAATTATCTAAGGCTTCAGTAGATCCTGATAAGACAACTTGGGAAGAACTATTGTCATTAGCAATGACAATATCATCAATTTTTTGCACTAATAAATCAAGTTGATTTCTATCAAAACCAATTACTGCTGCCATAGATCCTTTCCCAGCATTGACCATTAATTGAGACCTTTCTTTTATAAGAGAAACACAATCTTCGAATGAAAAAACATCGGCACAATATAGTGCAGTGATTTCTCCAAGACTATGTCCCGCAACATAAGTTGGTTTAAACCCATTTTCCTTTAACGCATCTAATAAAATTGATTCAACTAAAAAAAGACAAATTTGTGTATTCCTTGTGTTATTCAAATCAAAAAGAGGATTTGTTGGTTCAGTATTTAATTCACAAATTTCAAATAAATTTCTCTCAAATATCTCAGAAGCATAACTAAATCTCTCTTTTGTGATCGGCAGATTTTCAATTTGTTTTGCCATTCCAATTTTTTGCGAACCCTGTCCAGGGAATACCCATGCAACTTTCATAATGTTCCTATTTTGTTTTTAACCCCATTTAATTAGGGCTGCACCCCAACTTAGCCCAGCACCGAAACCACTTGTAGCAATAATATCATTTTGTTTAATTCTATAATCTCTTACAGCTTCATCCATCATTAGTGGAATTGTTGCTGCTGAAGTATTGCCATATTTTTCTAAATTGCTAAGAATCTTTTCTCTGGGAATTTTTAACCTCTCTCCTACAGAATCCAATATTCTTTGATTAGCTTGATGCAACAAAAGCCAATCAACTTGATCAGCGTTATATTTCATTTTTTTCAACAACTTTTGAAGAATTAGGGGGACTTCTTTAACTGCGAATTTATAAACTTCCTGACCATTCATTTGAATTGGAGAAAAACCTCCACTTAAAAAGTCAATTTCATCCACTATTGAATCCTTATTATTTTTTGATGGAAGATTAAGAAAAGAACCCCTCCCACCATCGGTTCTCATATCAAAACCTATAAAATTATCAAATTCATTTGTTGCTTCAATTGCTAATGCACCTGCACCATCTCCAAAGAGAATACAACTTCTTCTATCATTCCAATCAACAAAACTTGATAATTGATCTGATCCAATAACAATAGCCCTCTTAAAACTTCCCCCTTTTAAAAATTGTGAGGCTGTTATTAAGGCAAACAAAAAGCCACTACAAGCTGCAGTTAAATCGAAAGCTACAGCATTAGCTGCCCCTAATTTAGCTTGAATGGATGGGGCTGATCCAAATAAATCATGCGGAGTAGAAGTAGCTAAAACTATCAAATCAATCGTTTTAATATCCCAATTAGCCATTTCTATAGCAGTTAGAGCAGCCTTATAACCCATCTCAGTAACATTATCTTCTACGCTAGAGATTCTTCTCTCAGAAATACCAGTTCTAGATTGTATCCATTCATTGCTTGTATCAACCTTTTGACTAATTTTTTGATTGGTTAGGATTTGATCAGGCACATAACTTCCACTTCCCTTGAATGACACTCCAATCTGATTAAAATTTATTCCTTCCAAAAGAGTTTTTTAGTTACTTATATTAGTCAAACATAAATTTGACTCAATATGTTTTATGAATTTAAAACTTGAAGCTTTTGCAGTTGATTCAAATTGTCCATAACACCATGATTCACTGCAGAGTGGGCCAAGCGAAGAGCACTAACTACTGATAAAGATTTGCTACTTCCATGACCAATAACGCAAATACCATTCACCCCAAGTAATAAAGCTCCTCCATGTTCGGCATGATCTAACCTTTTTTTAATTCTGAGTAGATTACTTCTTAAAAAAGCTGAACCAACTTTCCCCCGCCTGCCTCGTGGCAGCTCAGATCTCAAAATATCTAATAAAACGCCTCCCACAGATTCAAGAAATTTCAATAATATATTTCCAGTAAATCCATCACAGACTACTACATCGAAGCTACCTGATAATACATCTCGCCCTTCACAATTACCTACAAAATCAAAACTATTTTCAGAAGATAATAATTCAAATGTTTTTAGGGATAAATCATTGCCTTTGCATTCCTCTTCTCCAATATTTAAAAGGCCAATTCTTGGCTGTTTTACTTGTAAAACATCTTTTGCATAAATATTACCTAGAAGAGCAAATTGATGCAGATAAGATGGCTTGCAATCAGTATTTGCACCAACATCTAAGACTAATACCGGGCGAGTTTGATCCCTTGTTGGAAATAATGCTCCTATTGCTGGTCTATCAATCCCTTTCAATCTCCCAATTCTAAATATGGCAGAAGCCATCATGGCTCCTGAATTACCCGCTGAGTAGACAGCTTCAGCTTTATTATTTCTCACTAAATCCATAGCAACATTTATACTTGCATTTTTCCTTTTTCTAACTGCAGTGGCTTCTTCATTCATTCCAATAGGCTCTCCACTATCAATTAATTCAAGACGATTATTATCTATTTCATTTTCTAACAATTCTGCTAAACCAGTTTTTTCTGCTGCATCTTTAACTTTTTCAATTTTGCCGACAAACTTTATATTTATTGGAAATCTACTTATTGCTTCGAGGCAACCCTGAAGAATTGGACCAGGAGCATAATCTCCGCCCATGCCATCAACTGCGATCCAAATTCTTTTAGATTGAGATTCCTCCACCCTATCTAAAATATTATCGTTATTTTGTAATCTTTTTAATGGATCAAAAACTAATGGCTGCAATGTATTTTTAGCTATAGAACTAGCATTTGAAACAACACTACTGGCAGTATTCACAACTGATTCAGCGCTTGAAACTACATTACCGGCAACATTACCTGCAACATTACTCGCAACATTACTAGCTGTGCTCACAACAGAGCCAGCACCAGAAACTACATTACCCGCAACATTACTAGCAGTTACTGCAGAACTAGCAGCAGTATCTACTATTGAAGTTACAGCAGAGTTTCTTTTGTACCAAATAACTAATCTTCTTATAGCTCTGGGCTTATTAATTTTTTGTACATTTTCTTTGCCCATTTATTTACCTTCAAAAGGAGCAAGATCTACAATTCTTTGAAAAAGATATCCTGTACCTCTTGCTGTTAATATCAATTCAGGATTTGCTGGATCAGCCTCCAGTTTTGATCTTAATCTTGATATGTGAACATCTACCACTCTCGTATCTACGTGTCTCTCAGGGGTATATCCCCAAACTTCCTTCAAAATTTCTCCTCTACTAAATGGCTCGCCTGACCTGCTTACCAAAAGCTCTAAAAGGCTAAATTCCATACCAGTTAATCTAATTCTCTCATCGCTTTTAAAAACTTGCCTTCGATTTGTATCAATTTTTATATCAGTAACCATAATTAATCCTGAATTAGGCATTCCAGGAATTTGTTCTTTGTCAATTCTTCTTAGAACACATCTAATTCTAGCTTCTAATTCCTTAGGACTAAATGGTTTCACGACATAATCATCAGCCCCTAATTCTAAACCTGTAATTCTGTCTGCAACGTCTCCTAATGCAGTTAACATGACAATTGGAACATCAGAATCTTTCCTTAATTCTTGGCAAACCCCATATCCATCTAGCTTTGGCATCATGACGTCAAGCACAACTATATCAGGTTCATAATCCTTAAATAACTTTAGTGCTTCTTTACCATCACTTGCAGTTACAACTTTGTAGCCAATCATGGAGAGACGTGTCTCCAGAATTCTTCTAATACTTGCCTCATCATCTGCGACAAGTATAGTTTCTTTAGTTTGACTAGATAGAGCCATTTGTTTCTATTAGCTAATCAGTAAGAGAATTTATTATTAACCTAATCTAACTTGTAGAGGGGCAATATCCCAAACATTCTAGTTCCATTACTTCATTCAGAAACTTAATGTCTAGCAAATTATCGACTTTTATTTGTCAGAATTGCGGATCTGAGACTTCTCAATACTTTGGTAAATGCCTTAATTGCAACTCATGGAATTCTATTGTTGAAGAAATAAAAAGTAAGAGCTATAAATATCAAGAAATAAAAAATATAAGTGATGCTAAAAAATCTATACCGTTTAATGAGATCTCTTCAAAAAAAATATCAAGATTTACAAGTGGTTTTAGAGAATTCGATCGAGTTCTTGGCGGTGGAATAGTACCTGGATCTTTTGTTTTACTTGGAGGAGAACCAGGTATAGGTAAAAGCACAATAGTTCTTCAGTCAGCAGGAAAAATATCTCTCAATGAGAAAGTTTTATACATAACTGCAGAAGAATCCTTAGAACAAGTAAAAATAAGATGGGAAAGATTGAATCAAAACAGTATGGATTTAAAAATATTTGCAGAAACTAATTTATCCGTAATTATAGATGAAATCAAAAGCGTAAATCCAAGATTCGCAATTATTGATAGTATTCAAGCGATCCATAATAATGAAATGCAAAGTTCTCCAGGATCTGTTTCTCAAGTTAGAGCGTGTTCATCTGAATTGCAAAATCTTGCCAAAGACAATAATATTGCGCTCTTAATAATTGGTCATGTAACCAAAGATGGGGCTTTAGCTGGCCCTAAAACTCTAGAGCATTTAGTTGATACAGTAATAAACTTTGAAGGAGATAATATTTCCTCACATAGATTATTAAGAAGTACAAAAAATCGATTTGGATCGACCTTCGAGATTGGAATTTTTGAAATGCTTGAAGAGGGTTTACGAGAGATAAAAAACCCAAGTTCAATTTTTACAAATAAAGAAAATATTGCAGGTGTAACAACTACGATTACAAATGAAGGCACTCGACCATTAGCAGTTGATATACAAGCACTGGTAAATAAAACTTTCTACAGTAACCCAAGACGTACCACAACTGGAATAAGCATAAATAGATTGCATCAAATTCTAGCTGTTATTGAAAAACACGTAGGTTTTAAATTATCTGACTTTGATTGTTATGTAGCTACTGGTGGGGGGTTTGAGATTAATGATCCATCATCTGACTTAGCTGTAGCAATATCAATTTTATCAAGTTTGAAAAATATTCCTCCTTTGGCTAGTAGCTCATTTATTGGAGAATTGGGTTTGAGTGGTCAGGTTAGAAAATCTAATAACCTTCGAACAAAGATAGAAGAAGCTGTAAGACTAGGAATCAGAAATATTATAGTGCCAAAACTAGAGGAGGAACTAAAAAATAATTTTCAAAATTTAATAAATATTAGAGAGATATCCAATATTAAAGAAGCAGTAGACTATTCTTTATCAAATAAAAAATTAGAGATACATATCGATTGAACTTCTTCCTGAGTTTTTAAGCCAATTCTCAATATCGAGGTAGCCACCTGGATATAATCTCACTGCTTTAGACCAGACTTCAGCAGCTTTATCAAACCAAATATCTCTCTGGTCTAAATCACCATTTTGCTCAGCATATCTTCCTCTTTTTTCATAAATCAAACCTATATTTTTAAGGCATGATGGTTGTTTGGGATTTTCTACTAATGCCTTTTCATAAGTTTCAATAGAAAGATCCTCTTCACCATTACTCATATATATTATTGCCATATTTTTTAAAGTCTCACCCCTATCAATTTTATTTTCTTCGAGTAGTAAACTCTCTTTGTAATACTCTAATGCTTCGGAATAATCCCCATTATTTTGTGCCGCTAGACCGTCTCTATAATAGATATAAGCTTTTTTTTCTTTCTCTGCAATAGGCATTATTTTTACTATTGATTCAGCAATTACAGTAAAAGCTTTATCTATAAAATTGTCTCTGTTTTGATTACTAGGCACCGCTGTAAAACTAATAAAATTAATATAGTAATTTAAAAAATAACTATTTAAAAAATTTACTACATTTATTATTATAGTTAAAAAAAAGGTCAAACATTAATTTGCTTCAATCGTGAAAAATATAGAAAGCATTCAATTAAGCATTACTGGAATGAAGTGCGGAGGTTGTGTTAGTACTGTTGAAAAAATTTTAAAAAATTCTGATGGTATTGAAAATGTTTCAGTTAACTTGCTAACTGAAAGTGCATATTTTGAAATTACCCAGAAACATATTGAAATAGAAACAGTTCTCAAAAATCTAAAAGAGCATGGTTTCCCCTCAAAGATTTACATAAATGATTTTTCAAAAAAAATAAATAAGGCAGAATTAGAAAAAAAAAAGAAGTGGAATAATCAATGGGAAAAACTAACTTTTGCTTTATTACTTTTATTATTTTCAGGTTTAGGACATCTCGCTGAAGGAAGATATATAAATTTTCCACTATTAGGTAATATATTTTTTCACGCTTCATTAGCAACATTAGCTCTATTATTTCCTGGCAGAGGAATAATAATTAACGGATTTAAATCATTTATTCAAAACCGTCCGGATATGGATTCTCTAGTAGCCCTTGGAGTAACTAGCGCATATACAACAAGTTTTCTATCCGTAATATTTCCTAGCACTGGTTTTCCATGTTTTTTTAATGAACCAGTTATGCTATTAGGTTTTATATTGATTGGGCGTTTCTTAGAGGAAAGAGCAAGATACCAAACTGGATCATCCATTGGAGATTTATTAGATCTTCAACCTGAAATGGCGAATATCTACACAGAAGATAATCAAATAAAATCAATAAGAGTAAACACTTTAAGACCTGATCAAGAGATTCAAGTTTTAGCAGGCGACAGAGTACCTGCTGACTGCATTGTTACTCAAGGTAATTCATATGTTGATGTTTCACATATTACTGGAGAATCCAAACCTATCGAGGTAAAAAAAGGCGAAAATCTATCTAGTGGGTCTTTAAATCTTAATTCAACTCTGAGACTAAAAGTACAAAAAGTCGGAGGGGATTCTTCTCTTGCAAAACTAGTTAATCTTATTGAATCTGTAAACGCTAGAAAACCTCGCATTCAAAGAATTGCTGATGAAATTGCAGGAAAATTCACTTACTTTGTACTTATTTTTGCTACTTTAACCTTCTTCTTTTGGTGGAAGGGGGCAAGAAACATTTGGCCAGATTTATTAATTCATAATCAGCAATTCATTACTCAATCAAGCCATACACTTCATAGTTCGCTTGGTAGTAATGCTGATAATTTCCTTAGTTTAGCCATTCAATTGTCAATTGCTGTTTTAGTAATAGCTTGTCCTTGTGCATTAGGTTTAGCGACCCCAACTGTAATAACTGTGGCATCAGGTAAAGCAGCTAAAAAAGGAGTTTTGTTTAAAGGCGGGGACAAAATAGAGATGGCTTCAAAAATTAATCACATTATTTTTGATAAGACAGGCACTTTAACAAAAGGTAAGCCTTTCATAGTTGATTTTAAAAATAGTGATGATCATTCATTTTTATTAAGAATAGCTGCGAGTTTAGAAAAAGAAAGCAGACATCCAATCGCAGATGCATTAATTCAAGAGGCAAAAAAACAAAATTTAAGTTTATTTCCAATAAAAAAGATTTTCACTCATTCAGGTCGAGGTATTTCTGGAGAATTAGAGTCAATTGATGGACTTATTAATATTGGAAATATTGAATGGCTACTAAGTAAAAAAATAATTATTGATAGTGATGCAAAAAAAAGTCATTGAAAATGAAGAGACAAAAACGAACACTATCATTGGAGTAAGTATCAAAGATAAGTTATTAGGATTTATCTTCCTAGGAGATTTACTGAGAGATGATTCAGTTAAAACAGTTCAAAATTTAAGAGAAAACAAATTTAAAATTAATATTTTAAGTGGAGATAGGAAACAAACAGTTTTAGCTTTAGCAAAAAAAATTGGTTGTAAAGAAACAGAAGTAAAATGGGATCTTCTTCCTGAAATGAAGCTAAAGACTTTAGAAAATTTAAAAATTAATAATAAAGTAGCAATGATTGGTGATGGTATTAATGATGTTCCAGCCTTAGCATCATCAGACTTAGGAATTGCGGTGGGATCAGGAACTCAAATAGCCAAGGCAAATGCAGATGTAGTATTGATGGGAGATCAACTAAATGGATTACCTTACGCCTTAAATCTTGCCAAAAAAACTATAAGAAAAATAAAGCAAAATCTAACATGGGCTTTTGGTTACAACTTACTAGCTATACCTTTAGCCGCCGGCATTTTATTCCCTAAATACGGTATTCTTCTTACTCCCTCAATAGCAGCATTATTAATGGCTATTAGCTCTATTACAGTTGTAATTAATGCTTTATCTTTGGCTTAAATGAAAGGAAAATTTATCGTTATTGAGGGTATTGATGGTTGTGGTAAAACTACCCAAATTGATGAACTATCTAAATGGCTACCTAATAGTGGTCTTATAAAGAAAGGATCTAAATTAATCACAACTAGAGAGCCTGGAGGTAGTCTTTTAGGGAAAAAACTTAGAGGACTTATTCTTGATAATAATGAAAATAACAAGCCTTCATCACTTGCGGAATTATTGCTTTATTCAGCGGATAGAGCTGAACACGTTTCCAAAATTATTTCACCTGCTTTAAATAATAATGATTGGGTAATAAGTGATAGATTTTCCGATTCCACCTTGGCTTATCAAGGTTATGGAAGAAATATAAATTTAGAAATAATTAAAAATATTGAATCTATTGTGTGTCAAGGAGAATGTCCTGATCTCACTTTCTTCTTAGAAATTTCTCCAGAAGAGAGCATTTTCAGAAGAAAAAATGAAATTCCAGACAGAATAGAATCAGAAGGTATTAGATTTTTAGAAAAAGTCAATGAAGGGTTCAAACTAATTGCCAAACAAAAAAACTGGAAAGTAATATCTGCTTCACAAAATATTAAAACTATTTCTAATCAAATTAAAGAGACTTTACTAAACAATTTTTCTAATAACAAATGATTGAGGTTAAAAAAAACAATTTTTTCTTGAATGAAGAAGTGAATCTCTGTCTTAACAGCATAATTAAAAACAAATCATTTGCTAATGGTTATATATTTTATGGTGCTGAAGGAGTAGGAAAAAAGCAAACTGCTCTTAAATTTATAAAAGAGATTTTCAAACAGTCTTCACCAAGCGACAATGTTGAAGAGAGAATTACAAACAATAACCATCCTGATTTTTTAATTATTGAACCTGATTCTCTTTTGGCAACTAAAAGTTCAGGAAGTTCCAATCTTGAAAAAACAATAAAAAGTGGATCTGAGATTATTAAAATTGCTCAAATTCGTAATATCAAAACTTTTCTTAGTCAAAAATCTATAAACTCAGAAAAAAAAATTGTTTTAATTATTGATGCACACCTTTTAAATGAAGCCGCCTCAAATTGCCTTTTAAAAACCTTAGAAGAGCCTAGCAACGGCATTTTTATTTTACTAACATCTAAATTAAACCTTCTCTTAGATACGATAATCTCAAGATGTCAAATCGTAAGATTTCGATCTTTTTCTAGTATGCAAATAAAGTCTATTCTTAAAGAATATTTAGAGACTACTCAATTAAATATTAATACAAAATTAAAATTTGAAGATTTAATAAACTCTGCAAATGGATCTCCAAATCAATTAATGAAAAATATTGAAATTTGGAATGATTTTTCAGATGAAATTATAAGTAAATTGGATTCTCCAATAAAAAATAGTCTGGAAATATTAGAAATATCTAAATCAATATCTGAAACATTAGAAATTTATAAACAGATTTGTTTAATCAATTTAATTCAAACTATTTGGTGGAGAAAAACAAAAAATATAGGTTTAGTTAAAAAACTTGAAAAATTAAAAAACCTCCTAAGAAAAAACATCCAACCAAGATTGGCATGGGAAATTACTCTTTTAAAAATTTCAATGGAAGATATGTGAGATTAATCAACTGCAGAATTGATCAAGTCAGGATTTCTTCTTTGAATAAACTCTTGCCTTGCAGTTTCCACTTGAGAACCAATAGGTAACTCAAGACAATATCCAGCACCATATACAGTTTTTATATAAATAGGTTTACGAGGGTCTGGTTCAAGTTTAGTACGTAAGTGTCTAATATGGACTCTTATTGTCTCAATATCATCATCGGGTTCATAGCCCCAAACTTCTTTAAGAATTAATGCTGGAGATACAGTTTGACCATGCCTCTGCAAAAGGCAATGTAGCAGTTCAAATTCGAGATGCGTTAACCTAACAGGAGATTCAAACCAGATAGCTTCAAATCTTTCCGGAACAAGAGTTAAGGGACCATAATTTAATATTTCTTGCTGGTTAGTAGAATTTAATTGTGCTCTGTTGGTTCTTCTTAATAAAGCTTTTATGCGTACATGTAATTCTTCTAGATCGAATGGTTTAGTAATGTAATCATCTGCCCCAGAATTGAACCCAGTAATTTTATCTTTGAGGCCGCCCAATGCAGTTATCATCAAAATTGGTATATTTGATGTTCTTTCATCTCTTCTTAGTCGCTGGCATAAAGTTAATCCATCAACGCTTGGTAGCATTAAATCTAGGAGTATTAAATCTGGTGAATATTGAAGGGCTAATGCTTGTCCTTTAATACCATCTTCAGCTTTTTGAACATCGAAACCAGAATGTTCTAAATGTCTAGCCACCAAATCACGCATATCACGATCGTCTTCAATTAAAAGGATTGAAATTTTCATATTTATAAACTATTAAATTAAAATTAAGTTTTTGTAATATGATTCTCTCAAGAATTTATAAAGATTGCTTAATTAGTGTAAACAATTTTATCAATTAGATTTATCAAATAACTTAGTGATAGAAAAGGATTAGATAGAAATTGCAAAATTTTAAAAAATTTAAATTTTAGAATTTCTTTCGATTCTATTTACTTTTTCTTAATAATCAAAGGATTATTAGAAAAAAATAATGGTTAAATCTGAAAAAATATCTCATTCAGTTTGCCATTGTAAGTTATATAAAATTTATCCAGATGGAGATTTTCAGTTGTCAAATACGAATTAACTTAGTTTAAAGTTTTTAATTTCTCTAGAATGTTTAGGCTAATAATTTTGTCTATATTAAAAAAAATTTAAGTATCTATGAAAAAGAAGCCTATTATCTATTCTGATTTATCAAACAAACAACTAGAAAATCTTAAAGAACTTTACATTCAAAAAAAAGTTGAATCGATGAGTCATAAAGAACTTAAACAATTTGTACTTGAAATTATTTCTCATCAGATAAACGATACTATTGGTAAAGAAGAAGAAATGGAAGCATGGAGAGAAATATCAGATTTTTTTGGAGAACAATTTGAAAAAATTATCTTAGAAATACAAACAAAATATATTGATGATAACAAAGTAATTGAAACAGAAATAGATTCCCAGAAACAAAGAATAGAATTACTTGAAAGGAATAGTTTCGATCAAGAGAAAAAAGATATGTGGGATGACTAAAATTTACTGGATGTTGTAATAATCCAAACGATACAAATATGTCTTAATTTTAAAAAAACATAAAAATCAATCAAAGAATTTATTTTTCACTTAACTGGAAAATTTATTAAATGTTCTAATTACTTCTCTAAAAAAAACAAATATAAAATTCCTAAATTGATTACTTAATTTACTATTTTACATTCTAATAATGTTCTATTTACTGTTCTTAATACTATATATTAAATTTTTTATCTTGGACTAACCACTATTTAAAAAAGAGGTTAAAGAAATAAAAAGTCACCTTTATTTAAAGTGACTTTGAATAACTTTTTGCAATTTATAAAATCCTCGGGCAAGTTACGAACAAGTCCAAAATAGGATGATATAAAAGGTTGTAAAAGGTATTTTTTTACATATAACACCCTTTAGTCGTAAATTACCCCAACATTTTTAAAAATTATTTAATATTTAGATATCTTTTGGAAAAAGTTTTTATAGAAAACCCTCTCACAAAATAAAAAAGAGACTGATGAAAGTCTCTAGGAGTTTGTGAAAGTGATTAAAACTCCCCGGGCGGGATTCGAACCTGCGACCAATCGATTAACAGTCGATCGCTCTACCGCTGAGCTACCGAGGAATATAAGATGAATTTAGCTCTTTAAAGTGCCTTATGACAAGTAAAAGAATTAATTATATTCAAATTTTAATGGGTCTTGCCAGCTAGATAAAAAACCATTTTTTAACTCTGCTACCGCATCAGCATAAGTTAATTCTTCATAACGATGAGTAATCCACAAAGCTGATAAAGGTTTTTTATGGTTACTTGTAAGTTCTTTAATAGTTTGTAAAACTTTTAATTGGCTGATTTGATCAAGTAATGCTGTAGGCTCATCTAAAAGAATAAAATTTCTATTACTAATTAGAGCGCATGCAATAGTTAAGCGTTGTTTTTGTCCACCGCTCAAAGTATGAACTGGCCTTTTTTCAAAACCAGTCATTCCCACCTGATCAAGCACATATTCAATTTTTTTATTAATTTCATTTTGACTTAAATTTTGATTAATATTTATCAGAAGTTCACTCCTGCAATTTGGCATCAATATTTGATGATCAGGGTTTTGAAAAACCATACCAATATTTGCTTTCGAATCAATGACACCATTTTTTGGTTTAATTATTCCATTAATTAGTTTTAAAAGAGTACTTTTTCCGCTCCCGTTTTTACCTACGACCATCCATAATCCAGGTTTTTTTATTGAGAAGTTACATTTGAAAATTAAATTCTCTTTTTTTCCAGGATATGAAAAAGAAACATCTTTGAATTTGATATGAGGTAATTCATTTTCAAGGGGATCATGCATTAATTCTATCAATCTATGTTGAGAGAAAATCCTGGTCTTTTAGCTCCTCCTGCTACAGACGATTTTTCATATATCTGAACAGAAATGATTTCTTTAGCTCTTACAGCAATTGATTTATCTTGCACTTTGTCACACCTTAATTCGATCAAACTTGAGGATTCTAAAGTTTCATTCATAGAACTTTTTATTTCATCATAAATTCGTTTAACATCTTCAAATTCTTTCTTCTGAATTGAAAGTGGGAAAGGAGAATATCTCAGACTTAGTTCTAGCAAATACATAATCATTATAAAAACTACCTCTTATAATAATAAATATTTTTTCGGAGGAAGTTTTTTTAATTAAATTATTTTGAGAAAATTATATAAAAGATCTTTAAATAAATTTATAATAAATATAAGATTTATTTTGCATTTTTAAAAATCATTTCATGGAAATAGCAAATGATATAACTTCTCTAGTTGGAAATACCCCTTTAGTTAAATTAAATCGAATCAGAAAGCATTTTGATTGTTATCCAGAAATAATAGCCAAACTAGAGAGTTTCAATCCATCAGCTTCCGTTAAGGATCGTATCGCTTATGCAATGTTATGCAAAGCTGAAGAAGAAGGATTGATAACACCCGATAAAACAACGTTGATTGAAGCAACAAGTGGTAATACTGGCATCGCATTAGCAATGGTTGCTGCAGCAAAAGGCTATAAATTGATATTAACTATGCCGGATACGATGAGTATTGAAAGAAGGGCAATGTTGAGAGCATATGGAGCTGAATTACAGCTAACACCAGGCAAAGAGGGGATGAAAGGAGCTTTAGATTTAGCTAATGAGTTGTCTTCAAACATTACATATAGCTATCAATTTAATCAGTTTGAAAACTTTGCTAATCCAGATATTCATGAAAGAACAACGGCTCAAGAAATATGGTCCCAATCCAATAACAATATAGATGGACTAGTTATAGGAGTAGGAACAGGAGGAACAATTACTGGTTGTGCACGTTTTTTGAAAAAAGTTAATCCAAATTGCAAAATTTATGCTGTAGAGCCCAAAAAAAGTGCTGTAATTTCCGGAGAAAAAGCAGGATCTCATTCGATTCAAGGAATAGGAGCAGGTTTCGTACCGAAAGTACTTAATACCAAATTAATTGATGAAATTATAAAAATAGATGACGATGAAGCATTTTATTATGGGCGTTTATTAGCTCGATTGGAAGGTCTTTTATCTGGCATCAGCAGCGGTGCAGCTTTAGCAGCAACTATAAAGATCGGTAAAAGAAAAGAACTAATTAATAAAAGATTGATAGTTATTCTTCCAAGTTTTGGAGAAAGATATTTATCAACAGCAATGTTTGAATCGAATACCTCAATCCAAGCCAGAAATGATGGTTATCTTTAATGCATAATAAATGAAAATGGAAAAAAATTTATATGAAGAATTAGGTCTCAAAAAAAATGCAACCAGAAGTGAAATTAAATCTTCATATCGCTCTTTAGTTAAGCAACATCATCCTGATGCAGGCGGCAAGAAAGAACGATTTCTTGAAATACAAAATGCCTGGGAAATACTAAATGACCCTGTCAAAAAAAAACAATACGATAGCAGATTTTTCTCATCCAGTTCATCATTTGATTCATTAAATGATAATTGGGAAGAACAATTCAATTCAAAAAAATATAATTCTTTAATTAAAGACAAAGAAGTTGAAACATGGATTAAAGAAATTTACACTCCTATAAATAGATTAATTAGTCAAATAATTAAACCTTTGAACAACGAAATAAAAGAACTATCTGCGGATCCATATGATGACCAACTAATGGAAAATTTCTGCAGTTACATAATTCTTTCACAAAAGAAAATAGAAAAAGTTGAAAAAATTTACAACAAAAAAATAGTTCCAAATTCTATTTCAACTTTAGGCCTCAATCTTTATCATTGTTTTTCACAAGTTAAGGATGCACTATCAGAATTTGATAGATATACACAAGGATATGTAGATAATTACTTATTTGATGGTAAAGAAATGATCAAAGAAGCAAAAAGAATTCAATCAAAGATGAATACAGAGAAAAAAAATAAAAACTTTTAGATATAAAATTTTATTGAGTATATTCTTTAAGTTGATCTAATTTCAACCAAACATCTGGAACAGGTCTGCGCCATCGAACCTGAGCATATTCGTCTTTGAGTGAAAGAATCTCTCCAGGACCTTCGAAGACATAATTAGGTAAATCATTATCACTGGCGAGCGCTTCGATACTTTTTATATAATTTTCTCTATCGACAAAAACTAAGCTTCCTTTCTTGAGAGGTTTCTTTGGAATAGAATCTGTCATAATAGATTTAAGAAAGTTACTAGGAGTTTATTATACAAAAACTTGTTTGAAAAATATAAAAAAAATTTATACCGGAATAATAATTACAAACGTCTAAAAAATTTTATAGCCTTTAATAATAAACATCTATATGATATGCGTCTTTTACTACTTGGCTGCACTGGATTTGTGGGCAAAGAATTAGTACCAACACTACTCAATGAAAATCATGAAATATACATTGTAAGTAGAAAACCTATAAATAAATTAAAGGTTGATTTAGATTTCAATAAATTTAAATTTTTTCAAATAGATTTATCAAAAGAAAAAAACTGGAATAACGAAAATCTTCTAAATATTTTAAAAGATACAGATGGAATTATTAACTTGATAGGAGAACCCATAGCAGAAAAGAAATGGACTTCTGAACAAAAACAGGAGATTGAAAATAGTCGTATTAATACCACGAAATTTATGATGAAGACCCTTAAACATTTAAAAATAAACCCAAAAGTCATTATAAATGGATCAGCAATAGGTTATTACGGAACAAGTTTGTCTGGTGAATTCACTGAAAATAGTATTGTAGGAAAAGACTTTTTAGCTAATCTTTGCAACAAATGGGAAGCGGTCGCTGCTGAAAAACCATTTTTCTCAAGATTAGTTATTTTTAGAATTGGAATTGTTCTAGAGGCAGATGGAGGAGCATTAGGAAAAATGCTCCCTATATTTAAAGTTGGATTAGGTGGACCAATTGGGGATGGTAAGCAATGGATGAGTTGGATTCATAGAACTGATTTATGTGCATTAATTACTCAAGCATTAGTTGATAAAAAGTATTCGGGAGTATTTAATGCTGTTGCGCCAAATCCAGTATTAATGAGAGACTTTTCTCAGACTTTAGGCGAATGTCTGAATAGACCTAATTTACTTCCAGTCCCTGGAGCGGTTTTAAAAATATTGTTAGGAGATGGAGCAAAAGTTGTATTAGAAGGACAAAAAGTAATTAGCAATAAACTGAAAAATTATACTTTTAAATATCCTCTTCTTGAGAAAGCAATTTACGCCTCCACCAAGAATTAATACCGTTTAGTAAAGCACCCATAATAAGAATTGTTATCAATGGAACTACAAGAGGATTCCAAACTATCTGAATAAAATTAATAAAAATAAATATGCCATTTAATTGCATGATGATTGCAAAGATAAAAAATATTGCAAAAAAAATGACTGTAAATAAATTTATCAATAACAAATTATCGATAATTTGTTTTAACTTATTTTGATTATTCTCCTTAGTCATTTTTTATAACAATATTTATATCATCAACCATTTTAAGACAAGCTTTGTTTTCACCCAGTCTTTTTTTGGCATTTTCATTACATGAGATCATAAACTTCTTATTTAGCTGTATGAGATATATTATTTTTATGATCAATTTTATTGTCTGATTGATTTGATCATTTTTATCTTTGTAATTATTAGCACAAAAAACATATTTTCCAAGCAAACGTCTTTGCGCTTCTGCAAAAGTTTTTGTAAATTGTGGACCTTTACCTTCAATCTGAATAACAGGTTTTCCTAATCCAATCGCCTGCTCTGCTGCTGTTCCTGCCATGCTGATACAGCATTTACTTTTCAATAATATTTTGTCAAAATTATTCCAATATATATTCACTTCTAAAAATTGATATTGGAATTTCAAGAGATTATTATCTTTTATGGTTTCTAGTTTTAACCATCCTCTTTTTTGAAATATCTCCTTTATTCTTAATGATGATAGAGCATTAACTATTGCAAAATTAAACTTAATTTTTTGAAAATATCTTAAATCTGACAATGCCTCTAATAGCTCTAAAATCAAAACAAAATTTTCTAAATTCTCAGGGAATCTACTTCCTGGAAATAATCCAATACTAAATTCAGCTTTCTTTAATTCTTTGTTTCTAGGAAAA
The DNA here is from genome assembly GCA_902520485.1 of uncultured Prochlorococcus sp. Classification (GTDB taxonomy): domain Bacteria; phylum Cyanobacteriota; class Cyanobacteriia; order PCC-6307; family Cyanobiaceae; genus Prochlorococcus_A. The sequence continues at coordinate 17,953 of CABYNZ010000001.1, forward strand.
AACTTATCCATAAATGGGTTTCCCAAAAAAGATACTTTCTTTTTTAATTGCAAAGTTAAATCATTAGCTGTAAGAGAATCTCTGGTATATATTTTTTTTGCTTTTTGTGAGAGCAAGAAAAATTTAGAAAGCCATGGTAATTTCAACTTCCCTTCATAATGACTTGAATAAGCAACTAGATAAGTAAAAAAATCTTTCTTACAAATCCATGCAAAAAAAACTGGCACAATATCTCCAACTACAAAAAAATAATCATATTTTTTTCTTATTTTAAAAGTTAAATATAATCTTTTTAGAAGATAAAAAATTTCTCCTCCAAATATCTCAGTAAGTCTTCCCTTAAAAGAATTATAGCCAATTCCTCCAGTACTAAATTCTTGAGTTTTACCGATAATCTTAATTTTTTCTTTTTCGTAATGCTTTCCTATACCAACAATTGGCAAAGCATGAACAGAGTAACCACTTTTTACTAATTGTTTAGCTAAGAGACTGCCAGATAGATCTTCTCCATGCCCATTACTTAATATTAAAATTTTAAACAATTTAAAATTCCAACCATTTTTTTATTTTGGTTAACTCAGGCCAATCTGGATATCTACTTAATCCGTCTTCAACAGATTCTTTCAACTCAGTTTTCACATCTGGCATCATCATAGACATTTTTTTTATTAACTCAATATGATCCCTAACACCTTTATTATTGGTAGCCAAAAGAGCTAAAGATAAATTCATTCTTGCTTGTGGATCTTGCTGATTTAATCGAACAGCTTGTCTGGCAGCTGCCAAAGCTTCTTCATTATTTTTCAAAATTAATTGGAGCCACGATAAACAAGTCCAAGCAGCAAAATGATTTGGGATTTGCTGTATAATTTTTTGAAAATCTTGAACGATTGGAATCAAATCTTGCCCTGCTTTATATTTTGATAGAGCTGCATTAAAATCCTCTTCGATGGGATTAATTTCGTTATTCATTATTTATTAAACTGCAAAGGAGCTTCCACAACCGCAAGTTTGAGAAGCATTGGGATTTACAAAATTAAAGCCACCTCCAATTAATTCCTTACTAAAATCTAATTGCATTCCATAAATATATAAGAGACTTTTAGGATCACAAACTACTTGAAAGCTTTGATCAGCTTTTAATGAATAATCATAAACTTTATCATCGGGATTGATTTCATTAGTTCCTATAAAATCCATCGTATAACTCATTCCACTACAACCACCTGATCTTACTCCTACCCTTAGTGCTTTTTTATCAATTTGGCCCTTTAATAAATTTGAAATTTGTTCAATAGCATCATTCGTAATTAAGATACCTTTGCCATCATCAGAATTTTTAATTTGCTGTTTAACTTCTACATTTTCCATAAACAAAGGATTTCTACTATTCATAATATAAAAACTTAATCGATAGGATGCATAGAACAAACAATATCCAAACTTGATTTGTTATAATTTAAGAAAAAAGTGAAAATTGCAATAGTTGGTTCTGGATTAGCTGGTCTTACAGCAGCAGTCAATTTAGTTGATGAAGGCCACGAAGTAGAAATATACGAGAGCAGGTCTTTTTGGGGAGGTAAAGTCGGAAGTTGGGAAGATAAGGATGGCAACCACATAGAAATGGGCTTACATGTATTTTTTTACAATTATGCAAATCTTTTTAAATTAATGAAAAAAGTGGGAGCTTTAGATAACTTACTCCCGAAAGATCATACTCATCTATTTATCAATAATGGTGGGAATTTAAAATCTTTAGATTTCAGATTTCCCTTAGGTGCTCCATTCAATGGACTAAAAGCTTTTTTCACCACCGAACAACTTACTTGGGTAGATAAGTTGAGAAATGCCTTAGCTTTAGGGACAAGTCCAATAGTTAGAGGATTGATAGACTATGAGGGCGCAATGAAAATAATTAGAGATCTTGATAAGATTAGTTTTAAAGAATGGTTTTTAAACCATGGTGGAAGTGAAAAAAGCTTAGAAAGAATGTGGGATCCTATTGCTTATGCTTTGGGATTTATAAATTGCAAAGATATTTCAGCAAGATGTATGCTAACTATCTTCATGATGTTTGCTTCAAAAACAGAAGCCTCAAAACTTAATCTGTTAAAAGGTTCCCCTCATAAGTGGTTAACTCAACCTATTGTCGACTACATCACTAACAAAGGAGCAAAAATCCATCTTAACCATAATGTAAAGGAAATTATTTATGAAAAGGAATCTCCCTCTTATTCAGTTAGTCAGTTAAAAATATCTTCTCCTGACGGAACTAAGACCGTGTTTGCCGATAAATTTTTAGCTGCCTGTGATGTTCCTGGAATAAAAAAAATCATTCCAAAAGAATGGTATCAATTTAAAGAATTTGAAGGATTAAAAAAACTTAGAGCAGTTGCTGTTGCCACAATCCAATTAAGATACGATGGTTGGGTTACCGAATTACAAAAAGATAATACTGGAAATACACCAACTGGACTAGATAACCTTCTTTATTCTGCTGATGCTTCTTTCAGTTGTTTTGCTGATTTAGCACTAGCAAGTCCAGCAGACTATAGAAAAAAAGATATGGGATCACTTCTCCAATGTGTTTTAACTCCCGGAGATAGATGGATGGGAAGATCTACAGAAAGAATTACAAAAGAAATAGATAAAGAGGTTCGCCGTCTATTCCCATCCTCAAAAAACCTTAAATTACTTTGGAGTAATGTAGTACAAATTCCACAATCACTCTATAGAGAATCTCCTGGTATGGAACCTTTCAGGCCCGATCAAAAAACATCTATATCTAATTTCTTTATGGCAGGTAGTTACACAAAACAAGATTATATAGACTCCATGGAGGGAGCTACAATGAGTGGACATTTAGCTGCTGCTGCAATTTTAGAGAAGAAAGCAGAATTAGCAAAAAATCTTGCGGTAAGTTAACTAATGGGGACTTGGCTAAAACACGACGTAATAACAGTTGTTAATGCGCCTCTTGAAAATGTTTGGAATACATGGAGCGATTTAGACTCAATGTCACTTTGGATGAGCTGGATTGAATCAGTAAAAACAGTTGATGAAGAAACTAATACCTTACCAGATTTAACAGAATGGACATTGGCTGCAAATGGTTTTAGGTTCAAATGGAAAGCTCAAATTACAGAAAGGGTCGAAAAAAGCAAACTTAAGTGGAAATCTATAGGAGGTTTACCAACTGAGGGATCAGTAGTTTTCGAAAGTAAAACTGATCAAATCACAACGGTTAATTTAGCCATAACTTATGAATTACCAAAAATGATTGCTCGGTTTATGGAAGAAAATATTTTAGGCAAAATGGTTACAAACGAATTACAGGCCAATATTGATAGGTTCAAAGATTTAGTTGAAAAGAACTATACAAAAAATTTTTCTAACTAAAAATATTAATTGCTACCTCTAGAAGTCCTTCAAAAGTATATTTTTGTGCCTGACTATCAACTCTTCCAAAAACCTTATTACATATTTTTGTTGTCTGAGGTCCAATAGTTAATAACTTAATTTGATCAAAATATTCTAACCATTGTTTACCAAGTTTTTTTTCTAGTAAAAAAGCAGCATTTACTACGGTTTTACCGCTTGAGAAAATAATTGCATCGACTTTTCGATTAGAAATAATATCAACTGTTTCTTCCGGAATTGAGTCAGGACATCTAGTTTCATATGCAGCAACCTCAAAAACACGCGAACCAGCCTTTCTAAATTGATCTGCAATTAAATCCCTACCACCTGTTTGAACTCTTGGTACAAAAACTCGAAGTCCATAACCAGATACTGGGAAATTATCAATTAAACTTTCAGCAACAAATTCTGGAGGTATGAAATCAGCCTTAATCCCAAAATCATCAAGAGTTTTTGAGGTTTTTTCTCCAACTACTGCGATTTTTGTTTTTTTTGAACATTCTTTTAATGAACTATTAAAGTATCTAAGTCTTTTATCAACAAATTTGATCCCATTACTACTGGAAAAAATAATCCAATGAAAATCATTTATTTGATTTAATGCATCGTCCAGAGGATTCAAATCATCAGGATCACCAATACTTATTGCAGGCAAATAAAATACATTAGCGCCCTTGCTTGTGAATATCTTTTTTATATCCAATATCCCTTCTTTTGATCGAGTAATAATTATATTTCTTTGATCAAGGGGTAGATCAACTATTGGCATCCTTGTCCTCAAAATTATTATTTTGATTTTTATTTTTTAATTCATCGAGAAGTTTCAAGACTGATAATCCTTTATCAAGAACAACATCATCTTTAAAAATTATCTCTGGAACTCTTCTCATCTCTATTCTTTTTCCTAAACTATGCCTTATGGAGCTTTTAGCACTATTCAAGTTTGCCACAATCTCTTTCCTCACTTTCTCTTGAGCAGTTGAAGTTATGTAAATTTTACAGTGTTGCAAATCACCTGATAAATCAATCTTAGAAATATTGACGAAATGATCTCTAATTAGATCATTTTCTAAATCATTCTGCAAAATAAGGGTTATCTCTTTCTTCATAAGAGAAGAAACTTTTGCAAGACGGTAATTATTTGGCATTATGGTTGTAAATTTATTGGATTTATCATCGCTTGCAAGACAAAATAAAAAGTTATGAAAGCACTCAAGACAGAAGATATCAAACCTACTATTGTGAGTGGATTTGATCTATTCTTAAATAAAGGTTCAAGCAAAGCAACCAGTCCCCCAACAATAATGGATATCAAATACTTTGGATATCTAGCAACATTAGAGAAAAATTCGCCCATCAGCTCCACAAATAGAATACTTTTTTAGCTAAATTTTAACAAACATTAAACAGCATGATTACATTATATCAATTTAGGCATAGTGCTTTTTGTTTAAAAACAAGAATGGCTCTTCATGCAAAAAAACTACAATATCGAGTTGAAGAAGTAACACCTGGAATAGGCCAATTTGAAATCTTTAAATTATCAGGTCAAAAACAAGTACCTGTAATTGTTGATAGTAATGATCAAGTTATCAATGATTCTTCAACTATTTGCGAATATATAGATAAAAAAAATGAAAATAATCCACTCTTTCCAGAGGACCCAATATTATTTGCACAAAGCAAACTAATTGAAGACTGGGCAGATACTACAATGGCTACAACTTGTAGAAAATCTTTAATAAAATCTGCAATAGAAAACCCACAGCTAAGAACTGCATTACTTCCAGATGAAATACCTTCTTCAGTTAAAAGTATCGTTGATAAATTACCTTTTGAAAATCTTAGTAAAATTTCTAATGTAGTTTTGTCTTCTAAAGATAATTTAGAACTCCAAAAATTACTGGAAGCTTTATCAAAATCCTTGGTCAACAAGAAATATTTAGTGGGAGATAGTTTATCAATTGCAGATATTTCAATTGCTGCTCAATTATCCCTTCTTAAATTTCCAAAGTCTGCAGGACCAATTCTTTCAGGTGAAGGGAGTCAAGAATACATAAACAACCCTTATTTAGAAAATCTTTTTATGTGGAGGAACAACTTAGAAGAATATCTTTTTAGTGCTAACTCTCAATAAATTTAAACGTCAAATTGTATTGATTTGTTTTTATGGCATGAATAGAAGGATCACCAACTTTTGAACCATAAGAAACAATATATTGCACTCCACAAATTGATGGTTTAATTGAATTATCAACTTGCAATATTTCTTCGGAACATTTTTGAAATTTACTAATGGTCTCTACCTGATTAATCCTTGAAGCGCCTGGTTTATGGGCTGTTTGTATAACGAGCTCATCTGCGAAAAATATATCATCATCTTGGATCTGATTTCTCCCGGTAATTCTTGAATCGATATAAAAATCATCTTTTAAATAAGTAATTTGATTATTAATAGATTGCGGATCATTTACAACCTTGATTAAGGTGTCACCAAAAATTGCTTTTCCAATAGATTCAGAATTTTTTGCACGATTACCAACAATTAAATCTGAATCATTCTTGAAGAAATTTACTTTATAAATAACTGGCTCTTCTGAATCATTATCTATATCTTGAGAAGTAACAAGCCAATTCCCCTCGAACCATTTAGGATAAATTAAATCCTTGGAAGTATCCGATAATTTAAAATTTGGCAGATATAAGTCTGGCCATTGATTTACGCGATATTCCAAAAACTCTCGTACGTTAGAATCTACTAGAGCAAAAGAACTTTCTAAAAAAATTCCTTGAAAAATCAAGCAAAGAATTAATCCAAGAAGAATTTTCATTATGTCAAATCCACTAATAAGAGCATCAGATCATTATGTATTATTAGAGCCAGATTCAAAAGAAAAAATTGTATCAAAGCAAGAAGCAATTTTATGGTTGAAGAATTGGCTTAGTAAGACAGAAACACAAACAATATATCAAAATATAGAAGATCCTGATCAGGCATTTTTTGAAGAATTATTGGAAAGCACTTATGAATTAGAAATAAAATTCGGATACGTTATCAAATGGTTTGCAGTAAGAATTTAACCATATTAACTAATTATTTCCTTATGAATTGCATTAATTATTTTCATAGCGACTTCTTCAATATTTTCCCTTTTTACTTGAATTCTTAGATCTGCTTGAGAATACAAATTTTCTCTAGATTGAAAAATGCTCATATATAAATCATTTAAATTCTTTCCCTGAAGAAGTGGCCTATTTTCAATTTCATTTTTCAATCTTTCAATTGCTATATCTTTGTCGAGATCTATCCAGGCAATAATTCCCTGTCTTAAGATTCCCCAGTTTTCCGATTTGGTAACTATTCCTCCACCAGTTGAGATTACTAATGAAGGAATTTTGATAGTTTCTTTAAGGCAGTTTGCTTCTAATTCACGGAAATTATCTTCTCCTTCATCATTAAAAATTTGATTGATAGATTTTTTTGCCAACTTTTCTATTAACGAATCTAAATCAATGTATTTATACTTCAATAATTCAGCCAGCTTCAAACCAGTTTTTGACTTACCAGAACCCATCATTCCAATTAAAAATATGCTTCTGCCCTTAATTGAATGAACTGTTTTTTCGATAATGGATTGTTCCATAAAGACAAAAGCGTATTTAAAACCTTAAGATAGTATTATCGCAGATAGTTATGACTTCTACACAATCCAAACCACTACATGGAAAAGGACGTGAATGCGTCATAACTCGACGTGCCTGCTTTAGTTCTAGTCACCGTTATTGGCTTCCTGAAAAAAGTCCAGAAGAAAATTTATCTCTTTTTGGAAAGTGCAGTATTGCACCAGGTCATGGTCATAATTATGAACTTATTGTTTCAATGGGTGGAGAACTAGACTCTGATGGAATGGTACTTAATCTCTCTGATGTAAAACACTCTATTAAAGATAAGGTTACCGGACAATTAGATTTTCGTTTTTTAAATGATGTCTGGCCTGAATTTAATGTTAAAAATCAAGAGGGTATACTTCCCACAACTGAAGCATTGGTAAAGGTCATTTGGAGTCGTCTAAAGGATGATTTACCTCTTACAAGTCTAAGGCTATTTGAAAACCCAAATTTATGGGCTGATTATTTTGGAAAAAACATGGAAGCATTTTTAACAGTACAAACTCATTTTGCAGCCGCTCATAGACTTGCAAAAGAAGAGATATCCTTTGATGAAAATAAAAAAATCTATGGGAAATGTGCAAGAGTTAATGGACATGGTCATAACTATCTTGTCGACATAACTGTAAAAGGAGAAATTGATAAAAGAACAGGAATGGTTTGCGACTTATCTTCCCTCCAAGAAATAATAAATGAATTAGTTGTTGAGCAACTAGATCATACTTTTCTAAATAAAGACATCGAATTTTTCCAGAATTGTGTTCCAACTGCTGAAAATATAGCTTTATATATTTCTGATATTCTTAAAAATCCAATTCATGAACTTGGTGCAATATTACACAAAATAAGACTCCAAGAGAGCCCAAATAATGCTGCAGAAATTTATGTTGATCAAAAACTAACCAATTCATTGAAGTTGAAACTTGAAAATAGTTTAGTCTCACAAACTTGAGTATCCCAAAAGTAATAATTGTTATAGCATCTAGTCTTGATGGGAGAATTGCATTTCCTGGAGGTGGAGAATCACATCTTGGAAGCGAAGAAGATAAAAAAATGTTAAATCAACACTTATCAATGGTTGACGCCACCATTTTTGGTTTAGGTACTTTAATAGCTCATCAATCAACTTACCTCATTAAAAATCTTAATGGTAATGACGAAGTAACAATATCAAAAAAACAACCAATTTCTATAATTGCTTCAAATAGCAAAAAATTTAATAGTAATTGGGAATACTTTCGGCAACCAATTAGAAGATGGCTAATAAGCTCAAGTAAAGTTGATAATTCGTCGAATAATGACTTCGAGAAACAACTCTTTTTCGAAGATTCATGGAGTAAAACTTTAATTTCACTTAAAAAACAAGGGATAAATGATCTAGCTCTTTTAGGAGGTGCAAAACTTATAAATTCATTCATAAAAGAGGATCTAATAACAGATATAAAAATTACAATAATTCCACAAATTATTGGAGGTAAATATACATGGATCCCTCCAGAAGAAACAAATGAGATTTTTAATCTAAAAAGACTATGGGAAATAAAATCAATTAAAAATTTAATGAATAATGAAATCCATATTCATTACAAAAAAATTTGAAATAGATTCAATAATAAATGAACCAAAAAATACATAAAGTGGAAGTCAAATTGTCAATTAAGGAAATCTCCAAGGAGATATGGAATGAATTAACAAATGAAATCAATAATCCATTCTATGAATGGAATTGGCTTAAAAACCTCGAAATATCAAAAAGTGTCTCGAGAGAAACTGGTTGGCAACCTCTATATTTTGTTGCTTTTAAAAATGAAGAAATATTAGGAATTGCTCCACTTTTTTTAAAAAATCATAGCTATGGAGAATTCATTTTTGATCAATCATTTGCAAGATTGGCTCAAGAGCTGAATTTAAATTATTACCCTAAATTAATTGGAATGAGTCCTTATAGTCCTGTAAATGGATATCAATTTCTTTATAAAAAAAATGAAGATAAGAAAGAAATTACAAATTTACTCATAAACCATATCGAAAGCTTCGCGATTACAAACAAAATTTTAAGTTGTAATTTTTTATATATTGATGAAAGCTGGGGCGACCATCTTAAATCTTTGGGATACCATGAATGGATAAATTCCAGCAGCGAATGGAGGAGTAATGGAGAAAAAACATTTGATGATTTTCTTTCAAGATTTAACTCTAATCAGAGAAAAAATATAAAAAAAGAGAGGAAATCAATTACTAAACAAGATATTAAAATAAAAATTTTTAATGAAAATGATATCAACCAAGAAATACTCAAAAAAATGCATAATTTTTATGAACAGCATTGTTCGAGATGGGGAGTCTGGGGAAGTAAATATTTAACATCTACATTTTTTGAAAAAATTCTTGATAATAAAAAAAATCTTTTACTTTTTAGCGCATCAAAAAATGATTCAAATGATATTTTTGCTATGTCGATGTGCGTTAAAAATGAAAACAACTTATGGGGCAGATATTGGGGTAGCCAAGAAGAAATATCTAATTTACATTTTGAATTATGCTACTACCAGCCAATTGAATGGGCAATAAAAAATAGTATCCATTTGTTTGATCCTGGAGCAGGCGGTAAACATAAAAGAAGGAGAGGGTTTTTTGCGAAAAACACCATTAGCTTGCATAAGTGGTTTGATAAAAATATGGAAAATATAATTTATCCTTGGCTAAATGAAGTTAATAAACAAACTAAGATGGACATTGATTTTGAAAATAAATCTATACCCTTTAAATAAAAAATTATTTAGCTATACCAAAGATTATATTAGTAATATAGTTTTTATTAACTTTTAAGAATGGATTCTAGTAAAAGTTTCGATGAAAAAATAAAGATTGATGATAATCTATCCAACCGATATATAGACTTAGATCCAAAAGGTTATTTTATTATAAAAGTAGATTTGGTAGAAAATAAAATAATTTTGGAGCACTATCTAAATAATATTAATGATGAAGGATATGCGCTTGACCCAGAAACAAATGAACCAATTAAATGCGACTCTGAAAATAAAAGAGTTAGTAATGAAGTTTTTGAAGGTATTAGTGCAAAACAACTTGGAATATTAATCACTGAAGAAAGAAACGACTTAATCACCAGATTCGACCATGCTCTATATTTAGGTCGGGAACTACAAAAAGCAGAAGAATGTTTGTACAAAAAATTACCCTATATCCAAGATTAAGAAATTAAACGAAAAAATCTAATCTTTTCATCTGATGTTAAATTAAATAAAAATAAAAAAATTAATGAACATCATTTTCTATTTTGCATTTATTGGTTTTGGTTTTGGAGCTGCTTTCGCTTTAGATAAGCTCTTAAGAGCAGTTAAATTAATTTAAAAAAACTACAAAATTTTAATAGTCTCACCATACAAATCATATTCATCCGCAAAAGAAATATTTGCTTCAACAAATTTACCAATATAATTTTTTAAATCAATTTTATCTTTAACGGATAAAATTACAGTTCCGTCAATTTCAGGAGCGAAATTGTAGGACCGGCCTATTAATTCGTTATTTTCTGATATTTTTTCTACCAAAATCTTCATTTTTGAACCAACATATGTCTGATTTTTATCTTTAGAGATATTTTGTTGAACTGATATAACGTTATCTTTTCTTGCCTCTGCAACCTCTTGAGATACTTTATTTGGCAAATGAAAAGCTGCAGTTCCTTCCTCAGGAGAAAAGATAAACACTCCAACATGATCAAATTTGTGCCTATCCAAAAATTCGAGAAGATGTTCAAAATGTTCTTTTTTTTCTCCTGGGAAACCAACAATCAAACTAGTTCTTAGTACAGCAGATGGAATTTCTTCTCTAATTTTCTCCAAAATTGATTCATTCAAAGAAGCTTGCCAAGGTCTATTCATACTCTTCAATACATCTGGATGGCTATGCTGAAGTGGCAAATCAAAGTAAGGCACAATATTCTTTGAATCCTTGAAAGCTCTAATAACTTCATCAGTTAAACCTGTTGGATAAGCATAATGTATCCTTATCCAAGGAATTGGAACTTTAGAAAGCTCATTCAAAAGTTTGGCTAATGACGGTTTTCCATAAATATCTTGACCATAATTAGTTGTAATTTGACTAATTAATATGATTTCTTGAATACCCTTTTTTGCAAGACTTTTAGCTTCTGAAACTATAGATCCTATTGTTCTACTTCTTTGAGGACCTCTCAACTTGGGAATAATACAAAAAGCGCAATTGTAGTTGCAGCCTTCAGCAATGCGAAGATAAGCAACAAATTTAGTTTTATTTACAAAACGAGGCATTTCCTCATCTGCGATAAATTCAGGTATTTTTGAAACTTCATTAACGATTTCCCCTTTTTCTACTCTGTCTAAAACCTTGACTATCTTTTGATAATCTCCTGTTCCAACCAAACCTTTTATTTCAGGAATTTCTTTTATAAGCTCATCTTTAAAATGCTGCGCCAAACAGCCAGCAACTATTACTTCCTTTCCTTGATTTGTGTATTCTAGAATTTTCCTAATAGATTCTTCTCTAGCTGTTTCAATAAAACTGCAAGTATTTACAACAACAACATTTGCATCATCTATATTGCTGTCAACTTCATAACCCTCTTTATCTAATAAGCCTTGCATATGCTCAGTATCAACAAGATTTTTCTCACAACCAACATGACTAAATACAATCTTAGAAAGTTTTTTTTCTTTTACATTGGGACTATTTTGTTTCACAACTTGAAAAAAGAATTAAAAGATTTAAACAGCATTTCGTATATAATTCCCATGCCAAGATAATATTAAGATAGATAATGCAAATAACAAACTTTCTTTTTGTATGGCTCTTAAGACTTTAAACAGAAGAAATAAAAAAGATTTGAAATGGCCAAAAATCATAATCGCAATTCTTAGTACCACAGGTATAGTTGACACAGGTTCGATTACTTTAAAAAACTGGGGATTATTTTCTTCACTTTCATGCCCAGGAATTCAAAACGGTTGTGAAACAGTTTTAAATAGTCCTTGGGGTACTTTATTTGAAAATAATCAAATTAATATACCTCTCTCTTTAGCTGGATTTATAACGTATTTATCAATATTAGTTTTCACATTAATACTTTCACTTAATTTAATTTCCCCAAAAGAAAAACTAAATAAGTTTTTATGGTGGTTAATATTTCTAATATCTTGTGCTTCATCTACATTTAGCCTTTTATTGATCAATATAATGTTTTTTAAGATTCAAGCATATTGCTTTTTTTGTATTCTTTCAGCCATTTTATCGTTTTCTATCTTTATAGTTTCTATCATTGGTGCAAAGTTTGAAAGTAGAGAACCCATGATTTTTAGAGGTTTGATAGTAGCCATTAGTGTCCTGCTGGGTGGTCTAATTTGGTCTAGTAACGTTGACCCCTCAAATGCCATTAATGTTGAAAGCCCCACTGAAAATGTATCGCCAATAATTACCACTTCAAGCTCTCCCCAAAAGGTAAAGTTTGCAAAATATTTAAGCGAAAACAATATTGTTATGTATAGTGCATACTGGTGCCCGCATTGCCACGATCAGAAACAATTATTTGGTAAGGAAGCAGTTAAAGAATTAAAAATAGTTGAGTGTGCTAAAGATGGTAAAGATAATGAGTATGAGCTATGCCAAACGAAAGGAATCAATGGCTTTCCTTCTTGGGAAATAAATGGACAAATTATTAGTGGTACGCGTGACTTAAATGAACTAGCAACAAAAACATACTATCAGGGGGATCTTAATTTTTAACAAATCTTTTTTGGATTTTTTGATCTAACTGTTGTCTAGTATGGCATTCCCAATTTTTATCTTTATCAGGGAAATCATCTCTATAATGCCCTCCTCTACTTTCTTCTCTAAATAGACAAGCTTTTAATAAAGTTATGGTGGTTATTTGTCTATTCTTTAAATCAAGTAAAAGATTTAATGCTCTTCTATTGCGTTCGCTAAGTTTTATTTTCTGATCGAATTTTATTTTTTCAAGACTATTTAGTAAATCATTTTTATTTAATTTATCTATATCATTTTGAATATAATTTAAAAATTTACTCATATTTATCTTATTTCGAGATACACCTAAATTTAACCAACATAGTTTTCTTAGTTCATCAATTTTTTCAGCAATTATAGAAATTTGATCTTCTTTTGGATCTTCAAGATCAAACTCTTGAAATGATCTATCAAATTTTTCAAATTTAGAAATTTCATTCAAAACAATTGAAGACATTTTTCTTGCGAAAACAAGACACTCCATCAGTGAATTACTTGCCAGTCTATTAGCACCATGAACACCAGTAGAAGCAACTTCTCCAACGGCATATAATCCTTTTCTTGTTGAAGATGCATTTAGATCAGTTTTAACACCTCCCATCCAATAATGAGCTGCAGGAGCTACGGGAATAACCTCATTTAAAGGGTTAACGCCATATTCCTGACATCGACTTAAGATCGTGGGGAAGCGCTCTACAATTTTTTCTGGGTCAATATACCGAAGATCTAAGCCGACATGGTCTGCATTATTATCATGCATATTTTTCATAATTGCTCTACTTACCTGATCTCTTGTAGCTAGATCACGATTTTCAAGATTTTTAACTGGACTTTCACCATTTTTATCAACTAAAATCGCTCCTTCGCCTCTAAGTGCTTCAGATATTAAGAAGCAAGGTGCACCATAAAATTTTAAAGCTGTTGGATGAAATTGCACGAACTCTAAATCCTCGATAGCAGCTCCTGCTTTCCATGCAAGAGCAATCCCTTCACCAGAGGACTGAGCAGGATTTGTTGTATTTGTAAATAAGTGCCCTCCCCCACCTGTAGCTAAAACAACAGCTCTAGATTTAATCCAATATAAATTTGCTCCATCAAGAACCTGAACTCCTCTACATTCTTTATTTTCAATGAGAAGTTCAGTTACTCTTACACCCCTGCAGTGAAGAATATTTTTTTGGTTCTCAATATGATCTTCTAAAACTTCAACTAATGCTCGTCCAGTACGATCCTTAACATGTAAGACTCTTCTTCGTGAATGGGCTGCTTCCAAAGTAGTTGCTAGTTGGTCAGAACTTTGATCAAAAATCATCCCTAAATTCTGCAACCTTTCTACACAACCTGGAGCTTCTTTAACAAGCATTTCTACAGCTTGAAAATCACATAGCCCATCACCTGCTTTTAAAGTATCCTCAGCATGAAGATCAAATGAATCATCTTGTCTAACAACAGATGCAATTCCGCCTTGAGCCCATCTACTGGAAGATACCTTACTAGTATTTCTATTTAAAAGAAGCACTTTTAAATTTGAGGGTAATTCAAGACAAGTCATAAGGCCAGCAGCTCCAGCGCCTATAACGATTACATCCCAATTATTTATTGGTATCGGTTCATGCGAAAATGGAGGCCTTAACATTAAACCAATCCACTAAAAGTTGGTTGCAGAATTGCTAAAACAATAAAAATACCATCAACAATTAATGTCGTTTGAATTACGTAACCAGAAACTAAGAGTGCTTTACCACTAGTAGTATTAATTGTGCCAGAATCTAAAATTTCTTTTGAAATAAACCAAAGTATAAGAGCAACAAAAACGATAATAGATAATGACTTTATTTGAATAAGACTCTCTGAAGTTTTTTGAAGAATCATGGGTGCATTTTCAGAATCTGCTGTAATTACCTGCCTCCATTGATCCATGATTCCGATTAAAAATATTGTAATATCAGTAACTGCGGTTCCAAATAGAGAAGAGATATAAAAACTTGAACCTATTTTCCAATTAGTACCAAATCCAATTAAAGCCAATGGGAGAACTACAGCTTCAACAGGTATATGTAGAATAGGAAATGGGCTTAACCATCCCCAGAACAAACATCCACCAAGCCAACTACCTGATATACCAATTAACAATGAACTGACAATAAACCACTTATTTGATCCTTTCTGATTCAAAACAATTGCCATTAAGACAATAACAAAAGTAAAACAAAGAGCACTTATTGGTTCTAATCTAACCCAAGGGGCTTGAACAAAAATAGGTAAAATTACAAAAAAAGCAGACCACAATCTTAAAGATATAGGATTTGATAAAAAACTATTTTCGTATGAATCAACTGTCTTATGGGATTCATAGTTGAATTTATCTTTTACTTCTAAATTTTTTGTAATTAATTCTTTCAATGAAAAAGGTTATTTAAATTAATCTAAATCGTGTTTTAGAAAACTGCGAATGTCATATTTTAATAAATATAATGCCCATAATTACAAACCTATATTTACTTTTTTAAAAGTATTTAATACACTTTGAGTCATTTATGAGTTTAGAATAAATATAAGTAAGAGTATTTGGCCTTAAATTGTGTGGCAAGAAATTAATTACACTGAAGATCCCATAGATCTTTTGGTTCCTAATATTACTTATAAAATAAATCCTGCAGAAATTGAAAGTATTGAAGCTAATTCTATTGCTGAAGAAATAGGATTTGAATCAGGTGATTCAATTATTAGTATTAATGGGAAAAAACCAAGAGATTTAATTGATTATCAGATTCTGATTAGTGAAGAGACTTTAGACATATCAGTTTTAGATAAAAATCATGAGATTCACAAAATAAATATTGAAAAAGATCAAGATGTTAATTTAGGTATAAATTTTAAAGATGCATTATTTGATTCAATCAAGCAATGCAATAATAGATGTCCATTTTGTTTTATTGATCAACAGCCAAGTGGTAAAAGAAAAAGCCTTTATATAAAAGATGATGATTATAGATTAAGTTTCCTATATGGCTCTTATTTAACTCTTACGAATTTAAAAAAAGAAGACTGGGAAAGAATTGCTATGCAAAAACTATCCCCACTTTTTATTTCAGTTCATGCTACTGATCCCGCCACAAGAGAAAAATTATTAAAAAATAAACAAGCAGGAGTGATACTTGATCAAATTTCGTGGTTTGAAAAAAACTCTATTCAAATACATGCTCAAATTGTTGTTTGTCCAGATATTAATGATGGGGATATTCTTGAGAAATCAATTTTGGAACTTGCTGAATTCTACAAAAAAACCTCTCAAACAGTACTTTCAGTCGCAATAGTTCCTGTAGGACTTACAAAATTTAGACCTGAAAATGATGGATTGAAATCAATCAGCCCAGAATACGCAAAAAAAACTATTAAACAAGTAGAGAAAATTCAAGCCTCTCTACAAATTACTCTTGGGACTCGTTTTTGTTGGCTAGCAGACGAATGGTATTTAATTGCTGGTACAAATTTACCTAGTTACAAAACCTACGAAAATATGCCACAAGAATCTAATGGAGTTGGGACTATTAGAAACTTTCTAGAAGCATTAAAAGAGAAGACTCAAAACCTACCCCAAAAAGTAAAAAAGCCAAAAAAAGTTAGTTGGATTGTTGGTAAATTAGTTTACGAAGCACTAATTCCTACTGTTAAGAAATTAAACTTAATAAATGGATTAACAATTAATTTATATGGTTTGCCAAGTATTTATTGGGGTCAAGATCAAGTTGTTACTGGTCTACTTACTGGAGAAGATCTAATTTACGGGCTGAAAAATAAGGATTTAGGAGAAGCTGTTTATATACCATCTATTATGTTAAAAATTAATACTGATTTATTTTTAGATGATAAAAATATTCAAGAAGTTGAGAATCAAATAAATACTAAAATTCACGTTCTGGATGATTCAAATGATATTATTAATACTTTGATAGGCTAATCGAATATTTTCGAAACTATAAAACATGCTTAGAAGAGTAATAAATCCTTTCTTATTATTGCCGCTTACTCTAAGTATGAATACCTTTAATGTTCTATCGAGCGAAACAAAAAATTACATTGATAATGTCTTAGAAGAAAAATCAAATATTACTTTTGTTGATTATCAAGAAATAGAAAAACTTGTATTAAATAATCAAGAATTAAAATCATTACAAAACCTAGTAGACTCTGCAAGCTTTAATCTTTCTAGTCAAATTGCCAAAAGATACCCATCCCTAGATTTTCAAGCCAATGGGTTACCACAATATATCGCAGGTAAAAAGTACAATAGCAATTCACCTACTTTAAAAACATCACAATTTACGGCTAATCCCTCCCTGAATATTAAATGGGATGTAATTGCCCCTCTAAGAGGATCTGAAATTAAAATTGCCAAAACAAATTACAAAATTGCAGAAAATAATTATGAGATTAAGAAAAAAGATTTAATTCAAGAAGCAAGAATCAGATATCACAAATACAAAAAGTCATATCAAGATATTCAAAATAAAAAATTCACACTTGATTTATCAATTACAAGTTTAGAAAATGCTCAAGCGAAGCTAGATGCTGGAATTGGGACAAAATTTGAAGTTCTTGAAGCAGAAGCTCAATTATCTCGAGATCAACAATCACTTAATGAAAAGAAAATAGAACATGAAATTAATAAAATTTCTCTTAGAGAGATTCTTAATGTTAAGGGAGATTTCGAAACTAAAAAAGATCAAAATCTTATAGGGTTTTGGAATCATAAATTGAATAAGAATATTAAAGAGGGTTTGGATAAAAATCTTTCCTTAAAAAACCTTATTCTTCAAAAATCAATCAAAAAGAGCCAAGCAGACAGCTTTTTAGCTCAAAATAAGCCAAATATTTATATCAGTAATTCATTATCTAGTACATTTTCAAAGGGTGATTCTCTAGCAACTAATATAGACTCTGATAAATCTGGATCTAATTATACAAATACCATAAGTCTAAATTTTGCATGGAGTATTTTTGATGGCGGACAAAATAAGAACTCCTACAAATCAAAAATATCAGATGTAGAATCCGAACAATATGCTTATGAAAATCTAAAAAATGTTTTAACCACAAGTATTAGTAAAGCCTATTTAAATCTTAAATTAAATGAAGAAAAAATAATCTCTTCTCTTAAAGAAATTGAATCTAGCAAAGAGTCTGTAAGGCTATCTAGACTTAGATATGATGTCGGAATATCAACTCTAAAAGATGTTCTTGTTAGGCAAAGTGAATTAAGTAATGCGAAATCAAAAAATATTAATGCAATACATAATTACAATCTGAACATAGATGAATTAGAAAGATTAACTTTCCTTGATAAAAGTAAAAATTGTTTGGATAGTAATAATAATAAAATTAAAGATACAGAGTCTATTTGCAATATATAAAGATGAATCCACCAAATTTAACTAATAAGCAACTACGTGAATTAGATTCTTTATTTGAATTAGTTAGTCAACGTCAAACAAAAGATTTTGGAAATATTAGCGCCAGCAATAAAGCAGATGGATCATTATTAACAAGTTGTGATTTATGGAGTGACAAAACAATCGTAGATGGCTTAGCTTTAATAGCCCCAGGTGAAGGCGTCCTTAGTGAAGAAGGTCAAAAGTTAATTCCAAATTCAAAAGCTTACTGGGTGGTCGATCCACTGGATGGGACAACAAATTTTGCTGCCGGTATTCCTTACTGGTCTATATCTGTAGCAAGGTTCGTTGATGGAAAGCCACAATCTTCTTTTTTAATAATTCCCACATTGAAAAAAAAGTTTGTATCCATTAAAGGTAAAGGGGTTTGGTTAAATAACAAGAAAATTGATCCTAGCCAAAATAATCGTCAAAGTGAATGCATTTCTTTATGTAGTAGATCAATAAAAATTTTACAAAAAAAACCAAACTCAGTATTTCCTGGCAAAATCAGACTCTTAGGTGTATCGAGTTTAAATCTTATGAGTGTAGCGATGGGACAAACTTTCGGAGCAATAGAATCAACCCCTAAGATATGGGATATTGCAGCAGCCTGGCTGCTATTAGAAGAACTCAATTGTTCTATAGAGTGGTTAGGAACAGATCCTTTCAATTTAGTTTCAGGAGAAGACTTGAGTGATGTTAATTTTCCATTAATTGCTTGTAGATCTATAGAAAAAGTTAAAGTTTTAAAGCCATGGGGCAATTTATTATTAGCGAAATAGTTGCATCATAAATAAATAATTGCTTGAAAAATTTCTTAATCAGATACAATAAAAAATAAATTAATGAATAAAATATTTGAAGAAAATTAATATGCAGAGAAGTTCAACATGGATACTGAAAAGTTTATGGGGAGCTTGTGAGCGATGGAGCAAATCTGATTGTGTTGATTTAAGCGCTGCATTTGCATACTACACACTTCAATCATTTTTCCCCATCCTTCTAATTTCTCTTTCAATAGCTTCATGGTTCTTAGGAAAACAAGAAGGATTAGATCAACAAATAATTGCCATTGCTGCTCAGCTTTTACCTCCTTCAGTAGTTGATTTAGTAGAAACAACATTATTTAATTTGATAGATCAAGGTTTTGGAGCAGGTATTCTTGGAGCTATGTTTTTGCTTTTTACAGCAGGTAATGCATATCTATCTCTTCAAAGAGGTTCAGATAGGCTTTGGGAAGACGAAATTCCTTCTAAAAAAGTTAATGCTGCTTGGAGAGTGCAAGCTTCGAAGTTTCTACGAAATAGAGTTGAAGCCTTTTTAATTGTATTCTTTATTGGTTTTTTAATGGTACTAGATCAGATTAGTGCAAATCTTAGGATGATCCCAAGTAACGTTTTAGAAAATATCTCAAAATCTAATAATCTTATTTCTGATTTATTATTAAAGTTGCCGCTATTACAAGTTGGCCAGTTTGCAATACCACTAATTGGCTTTTCTTTAATGGCTCTTTTATTACAAGCACTTTTACCCAGTAGAAAAGTTCCATTGAAACCACTTTTACCTGGATCTTTGCTTATTGGAATTGGCCTAACCACTTTGAACCTAGCGGTAAGTAAAAGTATTCTTTCCCTTGGAGTAAGATTTCAAGCATACGGTTTTATTGGAGGTTTTCTTGTACTTACTTTGTGGGTATGGCTATTAGGAGTTATTTTATATTTTGGACAGTGTTGGAGCGTTGTTATTGCTAGTATGACGTTAGTAAATAAAAAAAGAAATTATAAATAAACTAAGATGAATTATTTTCTTCAAGCTAATAAAAATATCCTTACCTACTCATTAATCACACTTATAGTAATTCCAATTTTTGGATTTAACTTTTTTATTAGTTTTGTTGGGAATATCCTACTTCTTTTGTTACTAATTCCTCTTTTATTATTAGTTCTGGTGTTTATAGGTTTTAACTCATACAAATCTAAAATTAGTACATGTAGTAATTGTGGCACAATATCATTAAGTTGGAGTAAAAGCTGCAAGAATTGTGGTGCAGGTTTAGAGAATATAAGTAAGAATAATCAATTAGATAAAAAGCCTAGTGAAAGTACTATTGAAGTGAAAGCAGAAGAAGTAAAGTAAAATTTTAACCTATTCCAATTTGTCGAAGAATACTTTGTCCAGTAATTAATTCAGTCCCAAGACCAATCAGAATACCCATCATAGCCATACGACCGTTCCAGGTTTCTGCAAAATTTACAAAGCCAAATCTTGGTTGATTGTCATTATTCATAGTTAACAGAATTATCTATCAGATTATTTTAACGTTTAAAGGAAGAATTTATGAAAAAAAAATAAATTATTTATTTAACATGTCTTACACCATCAACAGGACGATACTCATCTCCAGTTAATTCCTCATATACAATAGCTGGTAATCCTGTATCAAACATTGTTTGCAATGCTTCTTTTAACATAGGATTCCAGCCGCCAGTACTAACTTTTCCATGTCTCACAGTCCAGTCCCAAGTCCCTTGAAGGTCTCTTGGTAATCTGCCTTCTCTATCTCTTCTAGCGACTAAGTCTAAAGATTCAACTAAACCAACAATAACGGGATTTTTACCATAAGAAGGAGTAAGACTTAGTTCAAGCCTAACAGGGTCTTCTTTAACCATTTTTAAACGAAACCTTGGTGGCAACTTAAGCGATCTTATGACTGATGAGACAATTTTTGTTCTTAATTCCAATTTTTTCCTTAGATGTAATTTGATTAATCAGTTGTGGTACCTTTTTCTTCTAATGAAGAGTCATTGTCGTTAGAAAATCTTACTGTTAACAGCTCCTCTTCTGTTATGTTTCCTGATTTATCTAAAAGTTCTGGATGTATAGTGTACTTTTTTTGTTTAAAACTGGAAGTACTGAAACGTTTATTTTTATTATCGGATATGCCCCAACCATTAGACATTACTTTAAAAGCTTTCCAAACCAAATATGTTAAGGCTGCAGAATATATGATTGGAAATAGAATAGTCATCTAACTTATAAATTAGTTTGTTATATGTTCAATATCATAGCCCGAAAAAAAGAAATTTAGCTATTTTAAGTTATTAAATTATTCTCTAGATTCAATTAATTTAATTTGTAGTTATATTTAAATTACACCGTTATGGTGAATTAAAACTCTCGAAGAATATAAAAAATCAAAATTGAAAAGATACATTAAAAAGCTATTACTAATCGCTGCATTTATTACAGTAGCCATTCCATATCCTGCAAAAGTCATATCCCAACCATTTGGTAAACCAAAAATTAATGAAGTTAATTTATATTCAAACAAATCTTTCATAACTAAAGCTGTAGAAAGAACCGGTGCAGCTGTTGTGACAATTGATACTCAAAGATATGTTAAAAAAAGAAATTTTCCAAGAAATTCTCAACTATTTCTAGACCCATATTTTGAAAGATTTTTTGGATTAGATTTGCCTAACGAAAATCGACCAAGGATAGAGCAAAATCAAGGCAGTGGATTTATATTCGCAGATGGACTTGTAATGACAAATGCTCATGTAGTGAATGGATCAGATAAGGTAATTGTTGGTTTAACAAATGGCAAAAAATTAAACGCTAAACTAGTAGGTCAAGACTCTTTTACTGATTTAGCTGTGCTAAAGCTTGAAGGGAAAGGACCTTGGCCAAAAGCAAAATTGGGCGATTCTGCAAAGATTAAAGTTGGCGATTGGGCTATAGCAGTTGGAAATCCATTCGGACTAGAAAACACAGTTACGCTTGGCATTATTAGTAATCTAAATAGAAACGTAAATCAATTAGGAATATATGATAAAAAGCTTGAACTGATTCAAACAGACGCTGCTATTAATCCTGGAAATTCTGGAGGTCCACTCTTGAATAGCGATGGAGAAGTAATTGGTATTAATACGTTGATAAGATCAGGTCCAGGAGCGGGTTTAAGTTTCGCAATCCCAATTAATAAAGCTAAGGAAATTGCCTATCAACTTTTAAACAATGGGAAAGTAATTCATCCCATGATTGGAATAAGCCTATTAGAAGAAAGTATTTCTGAAAGAAAAAATAATGTCGTAAAAGTTGGATATGTAGTACCGAACAGTCCAGCTGAAAAAAGTGGAATCAAGATAGATGATATTTTAATTAAAATAGGCAATAAAGATATTGAAACCGCATCAGACGTAATAGAAGAAATTAGTAAAAATGGTATCAAAAAACACGTAAATATATTATTGAAGCGTAAAAATAAATTTATTAATATTAAAGTAATACCAACTGATATTACTGATCTTTAAAATAACAAAAAAATTTAATTATCATTCCTTTTAAGTATTTCAACACATCTAGAAATACATCTACCATCCCTTATATCGCAGGAAGTAATGCATTCAAAATAACTTTCAATAGGATCAGAAATTTGAAAATGTCTTTCTTGGAAATCGTAATTTTTCATTTAAATTATTAAAACCTATTTTTGTATTATTAAGATTAATCAAGCACGGTAAACCATGTAAAGATAAATGAGTGATCTTACTTAGCCAATTGTAAATTTGATTAAAAGTAATCAAATTTTTTGGCTTTGAGTTTTTTCTAAAAAATATTCGTAATTACCTTCATATGAATGTAACTTTGAATCTTTAATTTCAACAATTCTATTTGCGACCTTTGAAATAAAATACCGATCATGAGAAATGATTAATAATGAACCTTTATAATTTTTAATTGCTAATTCTAAGTTTTCCTTAGATTGCAGATCCAAATGATTAGTTGGTTCGTCTAAAAGAAGGAAATTACTAGGATTAATAATCATGAGCGCCAATGCTAATCTTGCCTTTTCTCCCCCACTGAGTTGTTTAATATATTTAAAAACAGTTTCATTTTGAAAGCCAAAACCTCCTAAAAATGTTCTTACTTTTTTTTGTGACCATTCAGGAGACTTGTTACATATTAAATCAATAACCCTTTCGTCTAGTGAAAGTGCTTCAGCCTGATTCTGTTCATAATAGCTGGTAATTATATTATGTTTACCAATAGTAATTTCTCCAATTTCAGGAGATATTTTTTTCATAATAATTTTAAGCAATGTAGATTTACCGCAGCCATTAGGTCCCAATATTGCTATTTTCTCCCCCGAAGAAATCTTTAAATTAATATCTAAAAAAAGAATTCTATCCTCAAAACTATGAGACAAATTTTTAATATTTAGAACTAATTTTCCTGAGCGAGGGCACTCCGGAAAATTAAAAACAGGACTTTTTGATTTTGCAATAGGAGCCTCAATTTTAGAAATCTTTTTTAATTGTTTTTCTCTACTCTTTGCTTGAGAACTTCTAGTTGCACTAGCTCTAAATCTATCTATATACCTCTTCTGTAACTCAATTTCTTTTTGTTGCAATTGATATGCCTTATTTTGTGATTCTTCATTTAAAGATTTCTGTTCAACAAAAAACGAGTAGTTCCCATTATATATTTCAGATTTTCCTCTATCTACAAAAATTATTTTTTTACATAATTTATCTAAGAAATATCTATCATGACTAATTATAATAACTGCGATCTTAAGCGAAGATAGATATTCTTCCAGCCAGAAAATAGTATCTAAATCTAAATGATTGGTTGGTTCATCCAGTAAAAGTAAATCAGGTTTTTGTAAGATTATTTTTCCAAGTGCAACTTTCATCTGCCAACCACCTGAAAAATTGCCAACTAATTTATCAGCATCTTCTATAGAAAAGCCTAATTTTGGTAATATTTTTTCTACATCAGATTGCATTTTATAACCACCTAAAGCTTCAAATTTTGCTTGATATTTTGCGAGTTGATTTACAAATATTTCAAGTTCATCGGAATGTTTTTTTACATCCAAAGATTTCATTTTGTTCTCAATTTCTAAAAGTTTAATAGAAACAATTTGTATATCTTTAAAAGAACTTTCTAATTCTTGTCTCACTGAAAAATTCAAATTACAATCAAACTCTTGCTTTAAATGGGCAATTTTAGGATTTCCCTCTTTGATAATCGTTCCACTTGTTTGTTCTTCCTCTCCAATTAAAATCTTAAATTGGGTTGATTTACCTGCACCATTAGAACCAACTAAGCCAACTTTTTCTCCTTTCTTAATTTCCCAATTAATATTTTTTAAAACAACATCTGTAGAATAAATTTTGCTTACACCTTCAAATCTAATCACTGTTTTAAAAATAGAATTTACAAAATCTGTGGCTTATTTACTAAAAAATATTTTGTGGAATAAAATTAAACCATGAAAAGAATAGAACAAATTGTGGTGATTTTCATAGCTGCGGCTCTTGCGATTCCAAGTTATTGGTTTTTTTGGACTTTAGCTGGTGGAGGCGGCTACAACAAAAGAATTAAACCTATTACAGATCCAAGTAATAATTATTCGAAACCTTTCCTTAAAGACCTCCTCGAGCCTTGATTAACCACATTTTAGTTGCCTCGTCATCGATAGTACTCAAATAATCAATAACCTCCTCTTTAGTCACAACGATATTTAACTCTTTGCCAATATCGCATATTTTATCTAAGGCTTTTTTGGGATTTGTTAAGGCTGTCATAAACAAACTTTGTTTCTTTTTGGAATCGTTTGCTATTAACTTATAGAGCTTTTCAGCATTACTGGACATGTTTTAAAAATCTATTCATTAATAGATTATTACTTCAAGCTACATTTTGTTCATTATATTTATTAATAGATAAATCATTATCGGCATCTTTTATTTCTTTTGCAGAGGCATCTGCCATACTTCTTGCGTCTAAACACAAAACTTTTCTTAATTTGGCAAAGTTAGCTGCGTGAGATTTTCTGCCATCTTTTTGAGCATAGTACTCAGACTGCTGAAGAATATGATGAAGATGAGTTAACAAATATGGACTAATTACAGCTGATACCAAAACATCACTATTTTCATTGTCGTGAGAATCAGAATTAACTAATCTTTTTTTCTTTTTATCAATTGTCGATCTTTTAAGAGGATCAAGTTTTCTTGAATTTTTCATGGGGCAATAAAAACAATTAATTGATACGGACATAAATTTCCTTACTAATAATATACACAAAGATAGTATCCTTGACTAACTGTGTATACTTATAAGTAACAGTTACCAACTTTGACTCATGGCTACCCGGCAAAACTCAACTAATGGGAAGCCTAAATCCCCCAGAATTCAAGTAGTTCTTCCCGAATTAATATGTGAGCAATTAACAATTTTGGCCAATAATGAATCCAGGACAGTTAGTAATATGGCAAAAGTTTTAATACAAGAGGGTATAAAAAAATACTTCGAGAAGGAGGGTAAATCATTTTTCTCAGAAAATAATTTAAATACCGATAAATTCAGAGACGAACTTGAAAAACAAAGCGTCAAAAGATTAAAAAGAGCTCCTCAAAGGATTAGATACTATAAAAAATCTGATTAAAAATAATTAATCCTGAGGCAATTTCTGTAAATCTGCAGTTTTTCCCATTACTACCAAAATATTCCCTCTTTCCAAGATATATTTTGCTGGAGGGTTAACTGTTAACTCTTCAGCAGGTCCTGCTGCTAGAACATTAACTAAATAATTTTTCCTCAAATTCAAATCTCTCAAAGATCTTCCGATAAATTCCTCTGGAACAGTTATTTCATCTATACCAGTTTGGTTATCGAGTTCCAATCTTTCAATTAAATTTGGTCTAACTAGTTCTAGACCTAATCTCTCTCCTTGCATTCTGGAAGGGAAGACAACTTTATCTGCACCCACCCTTTTTAACATTTTTTCGTGCAAGTCACTCGTAGCCCTTGCTATTACTCTTTTCACTTTGCTACCGTCACTATCTTTAGCAATAAGTGTCGTAGTTATACTTGCTTCAATAGGTTCACTTATACCTACTACAACAGTATTCATTTCAAGTATTCCAGATTCTTTCATAGACTCTTCATCAGTACAATCTACAACTCTAGCTTCTACAGAAGGTTCCAATTGTCTCAAATCATCAATAGCTTTTTCCGAATAATCTGCAGCCAAAACATCTGCACCATTACTTATAAGTTCCCTACAAACAGCAGTTCCAAATCTTCCAACGCCAACAACTGCAAAAGTGAGTGCTTCTTTTTCTTTCTTTTGAGACCACTGCCACCAATCAGCCATAATAAAACTCAGTCAATCCTAAACATAAAGATCAGCCCTAGGATAGCCAATTCTCTTTTGTCTATCTATTCTACTCTTATAAAGAGCCTGCCAAAGTGCACTTAAAAGCAAAAGGATACCAAGTCTACCTACAAACATTCCGATAATAAGAATAAATTGGCCGAAATGATTTAATTTAGCAGTTAATCCGATATCAAAACCAACAGTTGCAAATGCAGATATGCAGGTGAACAGAATTTCTAGGAATGTGAAAGATTCTTTCTTAACAAAAGTATTTGTTGTACTTAGCAACATTGCCATTAAAAGAACAAAAAGCAAAGATCCAACTGTAATTCCAACTGCCTTTAGGATAACTTTATCTGAAATTAATCTATTACTAATAATTACATCTTTCTGACCTCTTAAAGTTGATCTTGTTGCAGCCATTAAAGCAATAAATGTAGTTGTTTTTATGCCCCCACCAGTACCTCCAGTACTCGCTCCAATAAACATCAAAGTCATTAATAACAATAGGCCAGTATCTGATATGGAGTTCAAGGAGATTGGATAATTTGTAAAGCCTGCAGTTCTTGCACTTATTGTCTCAAAGAGTGATGACAATAACCGTTCAAACAAATTCAAATCATTAAAAAATTGACTATTAAGCAATGATTCAGTGATAAAGAATCCGAATGATCCAAACAATATTAGAGATAAACTTGTCCTAATAACTAGTCTGGAATGAAGGCTTAATTTTTTATAAGAAAGATTTTTTTTATTACTCCAAATATCATCAATAACCCGCCAGCCCAATCCACCCATAACAATGAGAAAAACAAAAATACAATTCACCAAATAATTTGTTCTATAGTCTTGAAGACTATTTGACATTAAAGAAAATCCTGCATTGTTATATGCAGATATGCTGTGAAAAATCGAGGACCATAGTCTTTCCCAATTATTTTGAATGTCTACAAATCCAAAAGAATATAAAACAATTGCGCCTAAGGATATGATACTAATCGCTGTTATGGCAATGCTTTGAAAAGTTCGACCAATTCCTCCAACTCCAAATTCATCTAGTGTCTTTCCTTTGTCTAATCTAGTTCTTAGCTTTGTCCCCTTTACAACAAACCCTTGTAAAAATGTTGTAATGGCCATTAATCCTAGACCACCTGATAAAAGCATAAATGCCAAGAAAACTTGTCCAAAGAAATTTAAATCAACACCAACATCTATTATGGTTAAACCAGTTACGGTTATAGCAGAAGTTGATGTAAAAAATGCTTCCCACAAACCAACCTTTGAAGATGAACATATTGGAGAGCTCAAAATTAAAGTTCCAAGGCAAATAATAAATAAACCTGTAACAATAGTAAATTGAGGTACAGATAGCTTTTTGTAAGCATCTTTTAACTTATAAACCTTACTTGTGAATTTCACGATATTACCCGTAATTTAAAATTATCAATGCTGGCACCGTAAATGACATTATAAGTGTTAATCCAGCTCCATATTTTGCGATATCTAAAAATCTATATCTTCCAGGACCATAAACCATTAAATTTGTTTGATAACCCATTGGAGTTAAGAAAGATTGACTTGCACCGAATAAAACAAGCATTATTAAAGCGCCTGCTGAAATTTCTAAAACATTGGAGAATTCAATAGCAACAGGCAAAATTAAAGCAACCGAAGCAGCATTACTTATAAATTGCGTAAGAATAACTGTAGATACAAAAATTACGACTAGGGCAAAATAAAGAGGCATTCCATTAAGGGCAAAATTTAGATTGACTGCGATTAAATCTGCTAATCCTGTTACCTGCATAGCTACACTAAAACATGATAATGATCCCAGTAATAAAATGACGTCTAGCCTAATTGATTTTTGTATTTCTGCAGGTCTTAAACATCCACAAGCGACCATGGCAATTACTGCTAAAAGGACTGAACCTACTAATGGAATATTAGAAATAGAAGGCAAAACCAACATTCCTATTGCAATTCCAATCGATATAGGTTTTTTTATCAAGAAAGGTAAATCCTCTTCGAATTGATTTAAAATAAGCAAATCATTACTAGCTTGCAAACCTCTTATTGAATCTAACGGTGCTTGCAATAATAAAACATCTCCAGCCCTTAAAACAGCTTGGCCTAACCTCTCCTGCACAGTTTGTTGTCCTCTTCTTAGTGCCAAAACTGTTGCATTATGACGCTGTCTAAATCTTAATTCTCTCAAACTTGCACCTGCTAAAGTTGAGCCAGCTGGTAACAATGCTTCAAAGGTCTTAGTACCCTCATCATCTGAGAAAACATTAGTGCCATCGAAAGATGTTTTGTTTTCGCCTAACAAAATGGTGTGTTCCTGCTGCAGTCTAAATAAATCTGCCCTTGTAACACGGATTATTAATCTATCATCCGGTTCAATCTTTCTATCGGCCAAAGGAGGAAGAATAACTTTTCCATCTCGTTGCAATTCCAGAACATCAACGTCAAACCTTCTTTGTAATCTACTATTTCTGACAGATTGTCCAACTAATTCTGAAGTAGAGGGAATAGTAACTTCAGTAAAGTATATATTCATATCACCATTTTTAATAAATTCCTTATCTCTTCCTCTATCTGGCAAAAGCACATCAGAAACTAAAATCATATAGGTTGTACCTATAAGCCATACAGGAATTCCGATTGAGGTCAAACTAAATAATTCCAAAGCTCCGTAACCTAATTGTTGACTAATATCGCTTACAAGGAGATTGACTGAGCTACCCAATAATGTCAGGGTTCCACCTAGTAAAGTAGCAAAAGAAAGAGGTAATAAAACTTTTGATGGTGATATATTTCTACGCTCGCACCAACCTTCAATTAAAGGTAACAAAGATGCTACTACTGGCGTATTAGGTACAATTCCAGATATTGGAGCAATCAAAAAAGCTAATAAAGAAATTAATTTCCTTGGCGTTCTAATACCGTCAGAAGAAATCAATTCTCTTACTCTGTCTAGAGCACCACTTTTAAATAATGCAGAAGAAACTGCAAACAAACCCATAAGAGTAATTAAGGATGGGCTACCAAATCCAGCTAAAGCTTTTTCAGGCGAAAGAACCCCTGTAGCTATAAATATTCCAACACATAACAAACCAGTCAATTCCGGTGCAATAGTATTTTTAATAAACAAAATTATTGACATTATTAAAACAACTACCGTTATAAACGCATCAAAATTATTACTAACTACTGCAATTAAATTCATACGAAACTTATTTAACTCAATATACCCAAAAACAATATTTCAAAAAAGTTTAATTGAAATTATCCTTTTTCAGAAACTTTTTAAAAATAGATTTTTTTTGGAATATCCATGAAGATGCAGATTTTAAGCTTTCAGTCATATCTGGTAACTTGGAAGCATATATAAGTCTTCTTGCCTCAAAAGCCAATTTCCCAGATAAAGTAACTCCAAGCCCAGAAATTGAAGCTTCTCCTATTCCTAAACTAATCATTTCACCATTATCTTTAAATTCAAAAGGTAAAGGATCCTTTCCTTGAATTAAAAGTTCTAAATTTTTAGCCAAATGCTTTCCTTCCTGCATAGCGACCTGAGCAGTTATAGGTAAATCCTCCAATCCTTCAATAACTGAAATATCGCCAATAGCAAAACAGTTTTTATATTTTTCTATTTGCAAATTATTATTAACTAAAATTCGTCCAAATTTTTTTGCTATTTGATCAGTTTCTAAGTAAGACAAATTAGGTTTAACACCTGCAGTCCAAATAACAATATCTTTATCCAAGGAAGTTATTCCATCCTCACTAGAAATAGAAATCTTAGTTTCTGAGACATCATTAACTATGGAATTCAAAAGAACCTTGATTTTTCTTTTTTCTAATGCCATCTCTGCTTGTTCTCTATTAAAGATTTTGTTTTTATTAAGGATTTCGTTTGATTTTTCTATTACATTAATTTCAAATTGGTCTGCAAATATATCTTTTATTTTGCATGCCAACTCGATGCCAGAGGGACCACCTCCAACTATGAATAACTTTTTATGAAACACAGTATCTTGTGATTTTTTTAAAAAAGAATTTAATTTATTTAAATCGTGAACATCATTAAAAAAATAACAATTTTCATCTACACCTTTTATAAAAAGACTATTTGAAATAGATCCTGTACAGATAACGAGATACTGATAACTTAATTTTAAATCGTCACTAAATTCAAGAATATTTTCTTCGAAGGAAATCTTGGTTAAACAATTTCTTAAAAAAGTTATACCCGCATCAGAAAAAATTTTTGCAAATTTTGGGGTGGCTTCCCAACTTCTTATTTCTTTACTTAAAACTTCATACATTAAAGGTTTAAATATAAAATTAGTTTCAGAATCAACTACAAGAATCGGTAAAGAAGGATTAAGATTCTTTAAATTCAAAGCTAATGTCATACCTGCGAAACCTGCTCCAACTATTACTATTGGTTTTTGTATTGATTTCATTAGATAAATATTGTTATGCGTAAATGTATTATTAAACTATACGAATAATTTTTAAATTGAGCGAAATAAAATTAAACTCATAACCAAACTGAATAATGATTGAAAAAATCCAAAAAGATATTCAAACCAAGTTGAGGAAACATAATCAAGAGTTAGTAGATATGAAGCCTCAAGAAATGCTTACATGGGGTTATGAAAAGTTTGATAATCAATTTGCTATTACTACAAGTTTTGGTATACAGTCATCAGTCCTCTTAGATATGGTCTGTAAATTACGTCTACAAAAAAAAATGAAAATATTTTGGATAGATACAGGTTACCTTCCTCAAGAAACATACCATTATGCTGAAAAGCTTATTAATAATTTATCCTTAGAAGTTGAAGTTCTGCAAAGTGAATTATCTCCAGCAAGAATGGAGGCCAAATACGGAAAACTTTGGGAAACAAATAAAGAGAGTGATTTAGATAAGTATCATGAATTGAGAAAGATAAAACCTTTAGAAAATGGT
This sequence comes from uncultured Prochlorococcus sp., assembly GCA_902520485.1. Classification (GTDB taxonomy): domain Bacteria; phylum Cyanobacteriota; class Cyanobacteriia; order PCC-6307; family Cyanobiaceae; genus Prochlorococcus_A. Next base: position 49,439 of record CABYNZ010000001.1, read on the forward strand.
CTAGAAAAATATGATATTTTCTGCTGGGCAAGTGGTGTTAGATCAAGTCAAACAGAAAATAGAAACAAAATGAAATTCCTAGACTTAATTCGTCAAAGACTCTCTTTAAGACCTTTATTAAATTGGACAAATAGAGATATTTTTTATTATATGGAAGAGAATAATTTACCTGCTCATCCACTTTTTATCAAAGGTTATTCTTCGGTAGGAGATTGGCATTCAAGCAGTCCCGATGGTATTGAGACAAAGGGCAGAGATACAAGATTTAGGGGAATTAAACAAGAATGTGGAATACACACTAATAATTAAATTGATCATAGAACAATGGTCTCAGATATAAATTTTTTATTAGTAGGCAATAGTAGGCTTCATTGGGCAAAATATTCTAAAAATCAATCTAAATTCTTCCATACCAAAAAAGAGCAAAAAGTTCCCGGAAATATTGATCTTGATCAATTAATTTGGGCTTCTGTAGGAAAACTACCAAATTTATTACTGAAAAAAGAAAATGAAATAAAAACTAAAGATATTCATTTATCAAATCTTCCTGATTATTTTGGAGTTGATAGAGCTCTTGCTTGTATTGCAGCTTTAAAAATTATTGAAAATCCTTTCAAAAAAGATTTGCTTATTGCAGATTTTGGAACAATAGTATCAATAACAAAATTGAATTCAAATGGTTCTATTATTGGAGGTCAACTTATTCCAGGTTTTTTAACGCAATTAAAATCAATGGAACAAAATACAAAAAATCTTAAAGTTCCAAAAAAATATGAAGTTCCTACAAAAGATTTTTTGATTAATACAGAAGAAGCAATTTTAAAAGGAGTAATCAACTCTCTTACTGGAGTGATTCATAGTTTATTCAATCCCGAAAAGGATCTTTTAATAAGTTGTGGAGGAGACTCTAAATTCATAACAAAATCTCTAAAAATGAACAAAAAACATATAATAATTGCTCCTAATTTGGTTATGGAGGGAATGATTATTCACCACCTGTCAGTCAAATAATTAGCTTAAACCAAGGTCTGCAATTATATGATCAGCCATTATTGCTGCTTTTACCTTTAAGTAAATTTTTTCGATGTTACCTTCAGTATCGATCAAAAAAGTATTTCTCATCATTCCCATGTATTCTTTTCCCATGAATTTCTTAAGTCCATAGCTATCGTAATCAGAAGAAACTTTAAAAGGTTCAGAATCAGTTAAAAGAATAAAAGGTAAATTAAATTTTTCTATAAACTTTTGATGAGAGGAGGCATTATCTTTACTAATACCAAGAACAACAATATTATTTTTTTGGAGTAAATCCCAATTCTCTTTAAAATTACATGCTTCTTTAGTACATCCAGGAGTATTATCTTTTGGATAAAAATATAGTATTATTCTTTTACCTTTAAAATCAGTAAGAGAAACTTCTTTCTCAAAAGAATCTTTTAATTTAAATTCTGGTGCTTTGTCGCCAACCTTAAGAGCCATTGAAATTATTAAATGAGTATGAATATAAAATACCAAAAATTTGGTTTTATGAGATTAAAGGTGTGCAAGATGTCGCAACGGCAGATGAAATTAAAACTGCAAAAAATTTATCAAGTTCAAGATCAAAAATTTTTTTAGAAACAAGAGCTTACTTACGACAATCACTTTCAACACTGTTTGATTTAGACCCTCTGGAAATTCCGATTAATGCTCATCCTGGAGAACCTCCAAGTTTACCCTCAGGTATGGGAAATATAAGTTTAAGTCATTGTAAAGATGCCATGACTATAGTCTGGCATAAAAGCAAAATAGGGATAGATATTGAGAGAACAGATAGAGATTTTAACTATTTAAAAATTGCAGAAAAATATTTTTTTCATACCAATAAATCAAACCATAATAATTATCTGACAAAAAATATGATATTAAAACAATGGTGCGCAGTTGAAGCGGCTATTAAATGGGATCATGGAAAATTAGCTAAAGACATTAACCATTGGCAATTATATGACAAGCCAAAAAAGTTAATTCATAAGAAGAAAAACATACATTTAAATTATTCACAGATGAACTTCCATAATTGGACTATCGCTTTAGCCTACGAAGAAAAAAATTCTTTTAATCCTGAGATTATTTGTTGTTCGAAAATTTTTTAGTTTTCTTTCCTTCTAAGCAGTTCTTCATATTGAGTTTTTTCCCATCCATTATTATTTGGTTCCCATATTTTTAAACCTCTTAAAGATTGAGGAAGATATTCTTGTGCGACCCAATTACCTGGATAATTATGAGGATTCACATAACTATTAGAATTATTTTTTAAGTGAAGTGGAACATCAAAAGCATTGGTAGATTTGATAGTTTCAATTGCTTTAAAAATACTTTTCGTACTATTACTTTTTGGAGACATAGCCAAATATAAAGAAGCCTGCGTTAAAAAATATAATCCTTCTGGAAAACCAACTCTATCAAACGCATCACAACAGGATTGTACAACTACGATAGCATTAGGATCAGCTATTCCAATATCTTCACTGGCAGATATAAGAAGTCTTCTAAAAATAAAATTAGGATCTTCACCAGCCTCGAGCATATTCGCAAGCCAGAATAAACTCGCATCTGGATCAGAACCTCTTATGGACTTGATAAAGGCACTTATTACATCGTAATGATTTTGACCATTTTTATCGTAAACAATATTTTTCTTTTGAATTGCATCCTCTGCTATTGAGAGATTAATCTTGATTTCTTTAGCATCATTTTCAGCAGTTGTTTCTATGGCCATCTCTAGCGCATTGATTAATGTTCTTGCATCACCGCCAGAAAATTTAACTAAATGACTGATAGCATCTTGAGTTAAATAAACCTTTTTTGAATCTTTTTTTTTATGGTAGTGCGTTATTACTTTTTGTATTATTTTCTGCAAATCATTTTCTGACAAAGGAAGTAATGTAAAAATACGAGACCTACTAACAAGCGCTTTATTAACAGCAAAGAAAGGGTTTTCAGTTGTAGCACCAATAAAAGTTATCGTTCCATTTTCTATTGAGGGTAATAAAGCGTCTTGCTGAACTGATGTAAATCTATGAACCTCATCGATAAATAAAATTGTTTTTCTTTTTGAATTTATTAATCTATCTTTTGCATTAGCGATTTCATTTCTTAATTCTTTAACACTTGATAATACTGCATTTAACTTTATTAATTTTGAACGAGTATTAAAGGAAATAATTTCAATTAGAGTAGTTTTTCCAACACCAGGAGGGCCAGAAAAAATAAAATTACTAATTTTATCGTTTAATATTGCACTTCTCAAAAGCGAATTCTCATTAAGGATTGGTTGTTGACCAAAAAAATCTTCCAAAGTCTTTGGTCTTAATTTATCCGCCAAAGGTGCATTATTTTCTATTTGAGAATAATTAGTAAATAAATTTTCTGAATGCATATAAATAAAATCAAAAAATCATTACTTTAAATTCTATGTAATTACTGTAGGAGTTTCCATTTGAGTAAGTTTTGAAATGTTTAATAAAGCATCCAAATCATTTATTAGGGGTTTCAAAGCTATCTGAGGATTTAACGAAAGATTCTGTTGAGGATTGAAAAATTTCTCAAAGTAAAGTCTTAATGTTGCACCCTTAGTTCCTGTTCCAGAGAGGCGCACAATTACTCGAGAATTATCATCAAGCACCAATCTTAAACCTTGATTTTCACTTTTAGAATTATCAACGGGATCTAGATAGGAAAAGTTATCTGCAACTTTAACTAAATGGCCAGCAAAACTATTTCCCTTTAAATTTTCGAGCATAGAAGTTAGATTGCCAAAGATTTGATTAGCAATATTTGAGGGAATTGCCTCATAATCATGTCTTGAATAATAATTCCTACCAAATTGTTTCCAATGATTCTGCATCAAATCACTTACCGAACATTTTTTCTCAGCTAAAACTTGTAACCAATACAAAACTGCCCATAGTCCATCTTTCTCTCTCACATGATTACTACCTGTTCCGAAACTTTCTTCTCCACATAAGGTAATAAAATTTGAATCTAAAAGATTTCCAAAAAACTTCCAGCCAGTAGGTGTCTCGAAACAAGGTATATTTAATGCTCGAGCAACATTATCAACCGCTGAACTGGTTGGCATGGATCGTGCCACACCTGTAATACCATCTTTATAGCCAGGGACACATTTTGTGTTAGCAGTGATAACTGCAAGGCTATCACTAGGATTTACAAAACATCCACTTCCTAAAATCATATTCCTATCTCCATCTCCATCACATGCAGCACCAAAACTATAAGATTTTTTATTTAATAACAAATCAGCCAAGTGGGATGCGTAAGTAAGATTAGGATCAGGATGTAAACCTCCAAAATCTTTTAAAGGGTTACCATTCATGACACAATCAGGTAAAAGACCCATTTTTTCAACAAAAATATTTTTTGCATATGGGCCTGTAACTGCATTCATTGCATCAAAGATTAACGAGAAGTCTTTCTTTAAAAAATCACTAATTTGATCAAAGTCAAAAATTTTCTCCATCAAATTAGAATAATCTTTTAATCCATCAATAATTTCTAAGGTTGTTTCACCATAAGAATAAGTTCCATATTCACTAAAATCAGGTAATTGAATTTTACAAATTTTATATCTAGTTAGTAATTGTGAAGCCTTGAAAATCTTATTAGTAATTATCTCAGGAGCTGGGCCTCCATTAGAGATATTCAATTTCACTCCAAAGTCTCCATCAATCCCACCAGGATTATGACTTGCGGAAAGAATAATTCCACCAATAGCGTTTTCTTTTCTAATTAAATGCGATGTCGCAGGAGTAGATAATAAACCGTATTTTGGAACAATGACCTTTTGAACTTTATGAGCAATGCATATTTGGACAATTTTTTCTATTGCTTCAATATTGCCATATCTACCATCACCACCAACTACTAATGTTGAACCTTTTAAATCTTCCAATGATTGTAAGATTGCTTCAATAAATATTTCTAGATAATGTTCTTCCTGAAACTTTAAAGTACTTTTTCTTAATCCAGATGTACCTGGTTTTTGATCTAGAAAAGGGGAATTAATATCAATTACACTAACTTTATTCATATTTTTAAGAAACTTCCAAGAATCTAACTAAATTAATGAGGCATTTCGGAAGTTCTTAACATAGCGATAAACCATAATGAAGAAATTAATAATGCACTAAGAATTCCATAGTTAACACCAAATTTAGAAATTGTAATTGGAACTATTAGTGGAAACGTTAATGCACCAAACAATGGAGTAAAAGCTACAATTTTTTTCAGCATTAATTTAATTTATTAAAACCATTCAGTCTCAGCATTATCTTTTTCATTTGTATCGTCAAGTGGTGTAGTTCTATCAAATTTCATTGATATACTTTTTTCTTGCTCACCAGATACATCAACAGCTTTAATATCATATTTTTGAGTCCCGTCTCTAAATGGGACTTGAATTCTAAAAGTACCATCTGCAGCAAGAGGTACATCTTCTCCACCTATTGTCAGTTTTGCAGAGGGCTCTGTAGCTCCATAAACAATTAATTCAGCATCAGCAACGAGCCAAAAAGATCTATTTTTAACAATTCCGCTTCCAGAATCATTTAAACCTGATGACCATTTACCAGCACCCGAATCTGTGAGATTATCATTGAGGTTTGTTGAATTTACGTTTTCCATAAATTCTTCAGAACCAACCTTTCTTTTGAGAGGAATGTTAGTTGCTGCTTGGTATAGCCTTTCATGCATACCACTTTGTTCTGAAACAACAGAATTAGAAATATCGGGGATCGACTCAGAGGTAGAATCTAAATTAAAAGGTACAAATTTATCTAGAATTTGTTCAGAAGGATGAGACCCAGGAACATGGCTTATCGAAGAGAATGCCAATGACATCCAGTTAAAACCATATTTATAACCTAATTCGACTTTATAATCTCTATCTGCAAGTGGAATTGGCAAGTACCACTCCGTACTGTAACTATCAACTGCTATCTCCCTTAGTGTTCCTTGATTCAAGTTGCTTCCTTCAGAACCAGATGCATCAAATAATCGTAAACATAATTTATTGGCTCCCAAAGATTGTGCTTTTTCTCTATCTGTATCAGAAATTTGCCAAAAAACATAAGCCCAGTCTGGATCTCTGGGTAGGAAAACTACATTTGTTTTAATTTCTTCACTGCTGTCGTAAGCAATGGACTCAGAAGTTTTAACAGATTTTGAAACAGGGGCTGTTGTATATGTTTTTTTTATAGATTTTTCTTGATATTTTAGTATTAAATCAACTAAAACAGCTTTTTTTTTGCGACTGTAAAGCGGAACAGATAATTTACTTGCTTCTTGACGTAATTTTCTGAGGGTTAGTGAGAGTAGTTGATCTTTATTCATGATCCCATCAGCCACTTTAAATTCTCCGTTTTTGTTTGGGATCAGTATGTTCTTTTTTTTTAGAAATTGTGTGTCTTTTTGGCTTGTCGTCAGGATCCTCTGACTACTAAAAAATTTTCAAAATCGATATTTCTTTTCAAAACAGTTGGTATCAAAGAAATTCATTAATTTTCAGATCTTTTTGTAATGTAGATTAATTTTCTTTTTTTTTAAATTTTATTACCTGAATTTGTTATCGACTCAACAAAAATATATTTTTTCTTCGGGATCAGTTGAATAAGAGAGAATTCAGCGTTGTTCAACTAGAAGTACTAAATCATCTATCTCTAAATCCTCAATACTTTTACCTATTTTTTTTGAAAAAGTACTTAATTTTTTAGAAGTTGATTCTAACTGCTCATAAAAAAGATCGCTAAATACTTTATCATCAAATTTTTTGGATTGGTTATCACACCATTCTCTCAGGGGATTTTTATGTTGATATTCCAAACTATTATCTAAATTGATAATTTTTATAATTTGAAGACAATGTGCGAGTATTCTTAAATGATGTTTCTGCATCATAGGTAAATCAAGATTATCAATTTCTTGAATAGTTTCTATGTTTAATGGGTTAGACGAGGGATCAAGATGATTAGACATTAATTTTTAGCTTTAATAAAGGAAAAAAACTCAATATTGGGGGTATCTTTCGTTAAAGTATATAAAGCTAATTGTAATAAGTTATTTTTTGATAACATGGTCAACGAAAATTTAGTTAAAGATGTAGTAAAAGAGCCTTACAAATACGGTTTCGTTACTGATATTGAAACTGAAAAAATAGAAAAAGGATTAAATGAAGATATCATAAAATTAATTTCACAGAAAAAAGAAGAGCCAAAATTTCTTCTTGATTTTAGATTAAAAGCCTTTAAAAAATGGCAAAAAATGAAAGAGCCTGATTGGGCAGCATTAGGATATAAAAAAATTGATTATCAAGATATTATTTATTACTCTGCTCCTAAGCAAAAAGAGAAAATTTCTAGCTTAGATGAAGTTGATCCCAAACTTCTTGAGACTTTTGACAAATTAGGAATACCCCTCACGGAGCAAAAAAAACTCACAAATGTAGCAGTAGATGCTGTCTTTGATAGTGTTTCTATAGCCACAACTTTTAGAGAAGAACTTGCTGAACATGGAGTTATATTTTGCTCAATTAGTGAAGCAGTAAAAAATCACGCGGATTTGATTGAAAAATATTTAGGTACAGTAGTTCCGGCTAGTGATAATTATTTTGCAGCACTAAATTCTGCAGTTTTTAGTGATGGTTCTTTTGTTTATATCCCAAAGGGTATTACCTGCCCTATGGATCTATCTTCTTACTTCAGAATTAATAGTGGAGATTCAGGACAATTCGAAAGAACACTAATCATTGCTGAAGAATCAAGTTCTGTAAGTTATCTAGAAGGTTGTACAGCTCCAATGTTTGATACAAATACACTACATGCAGCAGTTGTAGAGCTTATAGCATTAGACGACGCCTCAATAAAATATTCAACAGTGCAAAATTGGTATGCTGGTGATGAAGAAGGTATTGGCGGAATTTTTAATTTTGTCACCAAGAGAGGAAAATGTTTAGGTAAGAGAAGTAAAATTAGCTGGTCTCAAGTTGAAACAGGGTCTGCAATTACATGGAAATATCCTAGCTGTCTTCTTTTAGGGGAAGAATCGGTAGGAGAATTTTATTCAGTGGCTCTCACCAATAATCTTCAGCAAGCAGATACCGGCACAAAAATGATCCATATTGGTCCTAAGACCAAATCAACTATTGTTAGCAAAGGTATTAGTGCAGGTAACTCAAAAAATAGCTATAGAGGTCTTGTGAAAATGGGAACAAAAGCTACAGGATCAAGAAATTACAGTCAATGTGATTCAATGTTAATAGGTGATCAAGCTTCTGCAAACACATTCCCTTACATCAAATCTCAACAACCCAATTCCGAAATTGAGCATGAAGCAAGCACATGTAGAATCTCAGAAGACCAACTTTTTTATCTCCAAAGCAGAGGTATAGAATTTGAGGAGGCAGTATCTATGATGGTCAGCGGTTTTTGCAGAGATGTATTTAATCAATTACCTATGGAATTTGCTGCTGAAGCAGATAAGTTACTGGCACTTAAACTAGAGGGATCAGTAGGTTAATTAATCAATTTCTAAACTGAAATGCAAAGTAAAATGAAAGAACCAGATCCAATTTTAGAAGTTGAAAATCTCTCTGCATCTACTGATAATCTTCAAATTTTAAAAGGGGTTTCACTTACTGTCTATCCTGGAGAGATCCATGCCATTATGGGAAGAAATGGATGTGGCAAAAGTACTCTTTCAAAAATCATTGCAGGACATCCCTCTTATAATATTACAGATGGGGACATAAAATTTTTAGGTGAAAACATCAACTCTCTAGAACCTGAAGAGAGATCTCAATCAGGAATTTTTCTTGGTTTTCAATATCCAATTGAGATTCCAGGTGTAAGTAATCTTGAGTTTCTTAGAGTTTCAACTAATGCTAGAAGAAAATTCCTCAACAAAGAAGAATTGGATACTTTTGATTTTGAAGAATTAGTTAAAGAAAAGTTAGAAATTGTGAAAATGGATCAGGCATTCCTATCAAGGAGTGTGAATCAAGGCTTTTCTGGAGGTGAAAAAAAAAGAAATGAGATTCTGCAAATGGCTTTACTTGAGCCAAAGATAGCAATATTAGATGAGACCGATTCTGGTCTTGATATCGATGCTCTTAGAATAGTTGCATCAGGAATTAAAAAAATATCTAATGCACAAACTGGAATTATACTTATTACCCACTATCAAAGATTATTAGATGAAATTAAACCAAATTATGTCCATGTTATGTCAGACGGACAAATCATAAAAACTGGTGAGAGTGATCTTGCTCTAGAGCTTGAGGAAAAAGGGTATGAATGGACTGATAACTTTATAAAAGAGACCTAAACAAATGAAAATTATTGAAAAAATAAAAGCTAATAAATCGGATGATAACCTAACAGAAATACAAAAAATCTGTCTTCATAAATTACAGTCAAGCCCTCTCCCTAATCCTAAAAGTGAACTATGGAGACTTTCAAATAAATCAAAATTATCAAACTTTTTAGATTACTCAGTTAATGAAAAAGATTCAAAATTTGATATACCATATCCGAAAAATTCGCAAAGTACTATTCGATTAATAATTGGTGATAATTGCCAAATTAAATTAATAGAGAAAAATTATTCAATACAGCAATTAAGTGAGGATGAATTACAAAAATATATCAAGGAACAGATATCTTTTTTTAAGCAAAACGAAAATTGGAGTGATTTACTAAATCTGTCTTTAAGTTGTAAAAATAATATTTTGGGATTAAAAATAAATGGATCAAAAATTCCTCCTATTGAAATTTTTAGTCATGCATCAAGTAATTCTTTAAACGCAAAAACCCTTGTAATATTTTTAGAAAAGAATTGTGATATTGAATTATTACAAGTAAATCTTGGTAAAGAAAACTCTTCATTAACTCAATCAACTTTCTTTTGCTTGAAAGAAAATAGTTCCGTAAATCATGGTGTTGTTTCTTACGGTGAAAATAGATCCAATCTATTAAATTCTCTCAATGTAATTCAACAAAAAAATAGTGCATACAACCTAGGATCTTTACACTTCAAATTCAATTACGCGAGATTTGAAATTAGTATTAAACAATCTGCAGGAAACGCTAAAACAAATATCAAAGGGATGCAAATAACAAAAAAAGATGAGCAAATTTCAACCTATACAAAAATAGAATTTAATGGCCCAAATGGATTTCTAGATCAAATTAATAAATCACTTGCTGATGATAAATCACATGCAATATTTGAAGGTTCAATAATAGTTCCGAAAATTGCCCAGAGAACTGATGCGTCCCAATTAAGCAGAAATTTACTTTTATCAAAGCTCGCACAAATAGATACCAAACCTCAATTAGAAATAATTGCTGATGATGTCAAATGCAAGCATGGAGCTACAATTTCGCAACTAAATGAAGAAGAACTTTTTTATATGCGCACAAGAGGGATCACATTAACAGAAGCAAGTAAACTACAATTAAGTTCTTACTTTCAAGAAATAATTTCATTTATTCCCATTTCAAAAGATAAATGGGATTTGCTTGATAAACTTTTAAATGAGAATTAATGGAAACGATTCAAAATTTTCCTCAAATAACTAAGAAAGACTTTCCTCTTTTAAATAAGAACTTAAAAAGTAATGAGCAAATTATTTATTTAGACCATGCTGCAACCACACAAAAACCAGTGCAAGTCTTAAAAAAAATTGATGAATATTACAAAAACTTTAATGCTAATGTACATAGAGGGGCTCATCAATTAAGTGCTAAAGCAACAGAAGAATTTGAAAATGCACGATATCTAATTAGCAAATATATAAAAGCGAATTCAACAAAAGAAATTATTTTCACAAGAAATGCTACTGAGGCAATCAATCTAGTAGCTAGATCATGGGGCGAATATTCATTAAAAGAAAATGATGAAATTCTCTTATCAATAATGGAGCATCATAGCAATATTGTTCCATGGCAAATGGTTGCAGCAAAAAATAAATGCAAATTAAAATTTATAGGTATAGATAAAGATGGGAAATTAGATATAGACGACTTTAAATCAAAACTAACATCTAGAACTAAACTTGTTAGCCTGGTTCATATTAGTAATACTCTAGGTTGCTGTAATCCAATCAAAGAAATAACTAAATTAGCTAAACAAAAAGGTTCTTTAGTCTTAATAGATGCATGCCAAAGTTTGGCTCATCGAAAACTAGATGTGATTGATCTTAATATAGATTTTTTGGCTGGATCAGGACATAAACTATGCGGTCCTACAGGTATTGGTTTCCTCTGGTCAAGAAAAGAAATCCTAGAAAAAATTCCTCCTCTCTTCGGAGGTGGCGAAATGATTCAAGATGTTTTTGAAGAGACAAGTACTTGGGCAGAGCTACCACACAAATTTGAAGCTGGAACTCCAGCCATTGCAGAAGCAATAGGTCTCGCAGAAGCAATAAATTATATTAACAATATTGGATTGAATCAAATTCATGAATATGAAAAGACTATTACTAAATATTTATTTGAAAAATTAAATCAAATAGAAAATATTGAAATCATAGGTCCATCGCCAAATATAGATCCAGACAGAGCCTCACTTGCCACCTTTTATATAAAAAATATACATTCAAATGATATTGCTGAAATTCTTGATTCAAAAGGAATTTGCATCAGAAGTGGTCACCATTGCTGTCAACCTCTTCACAGATACATTGGAATTAAATCAACAGCAAGAATCAGCATGAATTTCACAACCAATAAGGAAGAAATTGATATGTTTATAGATAAATTAAAGGATACTATTGATTTTCTAAAAATCAATTCTTAAATATTCAAAGCATTTTTTAAAAAATCCTGAGATTTTTGCATTACTACTTTTTTATTTTCAATATTTCTAAAACCATGCCCTTCATTATCAAAAAAAATAACTTCTGAATATTTATTATTCTGAATCAAAATTTCTTGAATTTTTAAAGTTTGTTTATAAGAAATAACTTTATCTTTTTTTCCATGAAACAACAAGATAGGTTTTTTTATTTTGTTAATATGATTTATCGGTGATCTATTTATATAGTCATCATGATTTTTTGCATAATTTCCTAACAAAGAATTTAAATAATCTTTTTCAAACCTATGAGTATTGTAAAGCATATCCTTCAAATCAATAACAGGATATTTACAAATTGCTGCTGTAAAAATAGACCCATATAATAAACAGTTCAAAGCAGTTAAACCACCAGCACTATTCCCAAAAATTACTACTTTTTCACTATCAACTTGATTTGATTTAATCAATTCAAGAGCTAGTGCCTTGCAATCATAAGAATCAACAATACCCCATTTATAGTTCAACCTCTCTCTATATGCTTTGCCAAATCCTGATGATCCTCCATAATTGACTTCAGCAACAAAAAATCCTTTCGACGTCCAATATTGAACTTCAGAATTATATGATCCATCAAAACATGCAGTTGGTCCGCTATGTGCTCTAACAAGAAGCGGTGGCTTTCTAAAATTTTCGACAAGCGGCCTATAAATAAAAGAATGAGTAGATTGGGCCTCAAAACCTTTAAACCAAAATGTTTCAGGTTTTGAACAATCTTTTATATGATCAAAAAATATCTGCTCAGAAAAATTTGATAAAACTTTTTTTGCAAAATCAATTTCAAATACAATTCCCAAAAAATCAGATCCATAACCTTTTAAAATTACTTTTTTCTGAAAAACATTGAAATCACTTATTGAGGTAAAAGGAGTAGAAAATTCTTTAACAAATTCAAGATCTTTATATTGTTCCAATATTAAACTATTTTCTTTTTTTGCTATGCAAAATAAATTTTTTATATTCCCTGAAAAGAATGTTATTCCAGTTACCCATTGTGGTGCTCCATATTCAATCAAATTTCTCTCTAATCTTTTCTTAATAAAAATATTATCAATTTCACTAACATCTAAAAACAATAAGTTCCACCATCCAGAACTATCTTCAGAACATACTAGAAGTGTTTCACTTATCCAATAGGGTTGAAAAAAAGAAACGTTTTTCTTGGCATTTATCTGCTTATTTGAGAATTTTTTTATTTTTTGTATCTCTCCATCTAGATCTATTTGAGCAAAAAACAGATCATTTTTTTCCCAGGGCATGTATGGAGAATCCCACTCTATCCAAGAAATTAATCTAGCAGAAGTATTAGAAGATAATTCTCCAGCAAAATTTTTAAATTTTTTTATTAGATGAATATCTTGTTTAGTTTTTTTTAAATTTAAAGAAAATAAATAATCTCTATTATTTATCTCGCAAATACCATACAAAAAAAATTTTTCAGAAATAACAAATGAAGAATCGAAATTTCCATCAATTGATTTAGATAGTTGTATGGGTTCTTGAATAGAATCAAGGTATTTTTTTTGACTTCTATAATGCAACGCTGCCTCTTTAAAAATTTGAAACCATAATGCCTTAGTAATCTGATCTATCCATATCAAATAAAAATTATCTTTAAAATTTATACATTTATAAGATTTACCGCCATATCCATGAAAATTATTTTTAATATTAAATTTTTTACTTGTTAATTTCTGAGGAAACGCCTTTTTATCATTAAATGGTCTTGCGAATATGGCATTCTCATTTTGACCTTCTCCAACAACATCAATCCAAAAAATGGTATCCCTAATAATAGTTAATTCCTTGAAAGCATTTTTTTTAGATTCAGTTTGCCTAACTTTTAATTTATCATCATTACTCATTTAAAAAAAATATAAAGAAAGTAAATTAAAGTGCTAGTATTTTTATAGCTAAACTCTTAATTAAAAACTTTTTTTAACGTGGCAAACCATTTTTCACAACTTGCAAAAAAGTCAAGAACAAATGGAAGCTCAGAAAAAATTGCAAAAGAACAAGCAGGTAAACCATCTCTGGACATTTTTAAACTTGGTGATGATGTATTAAGACAAAATTCCAAAAGAATAACTAAGGTTGATGAATCAATTAGAAAACTTGCCAGAGAAATGCTTCAAAGCATGTATGCAGCTAAAGGAATTGGACTTGCCGCGCCTCAAATTGGTATCAACAAAGAGCTTCTTGTCATAGATGTAAATTTTGAAGATTCAGCAGCAGAACCTCTAATATTAATCAATCCAGAAATTACAGACTTTGGAACAACCCTTAATTCATACGAAGAAGGCTGCTTGAGTATACCTGGCGTCTATTTGAATGTAGTAAGACCATCAACTATAAAATTAAAATTTAGAGATGAAATGGGAAGACCACGTAAAATGAAAGCAGATGGACTTCTGGCGAGGTGTATTCAACACGAAATGGATCACTTAAACGGAATATTATTTGTTGATAGAGTTACATCAAAAGATGATTTGAACAAAGAACTTATTAAGGAAGGGTTTAACGAAAAAGACGTAATTTCTATTGATTAATCTAATGACTGAAACTACAATATTTCAAAAAATAATTAATGAAGAAATACCCTGCGATAAGCTTTATGAAGATGACTTTTGTATTGCTTTTAATGATATCCAAGCGCAAGCACCAGTTCATTTTTTAGTGATTCCAAAAAAGCCAATTGTAAGTTTATTGGATTGTATTGAAGAAGATACAAATTTATTGGGGCATTTACTTTTTGTTGGTAGCAAAATAGCTAAATCAAAAAATTTAAATAATTGGAGAACAGTTATTAATACTGGAGCAGAATCGGGACAAACAGTTTTTCATTTACATATTCATTTTTTATCTGGAAGAAAAATGAATTGGCCCCCAGGTTAAAACTCTCGAAAGAAATGTTTATGGGTTATAAATAAGTAAAAACAAAATGAATACACCAGATTCCTTAAATACAGAGTCTAAAAGCTTATTCAATTTAATATCAAAAAATTGGGAAGAGTTAGACGATTCACTCAAAACTAAGTTAATTAAAATTTGGAGAGTTTTAACGTATAAATGGCAATTACAAATTTTATTTAATCTACCTTTTCTTTTATGGTGGGTATTAGATAAATCTTTTCCAAAAGTTCATAAATTTGATATGACAATTTTGAATTACTTAAATTTACCTGACTGGACACTTTCATTTATTGGTTTTGGTCAATAGACTGCTAAAAGTTATAATTTACCTTATAAATTTGTCGAGTGATGAATAAAGCAGTTAATAATAAATCCAAAATACTATACCAATTACAAAAATTAAGGAAGTTATCTCAGCCATTCTTTCTTCCCATAGATCAATGTAATGGGTTTCAATTCACATGGCTTTTGATTTCTCTTTTATTTTGCGTTGGTGGAGTAGTACTTATTGGTCTTACGGGAATAATAAGTTTTTTTGAAAGCTTTCAACCAATTTTTCTTGAAAAGTATTTCGGAGGTGTAGTAAGTACCGTCAATTCAATATGGACTGGTAGCTGGGGATTGCTTTTCTCTGCCTTATTTCTAATTGGATCAGGAAGCTTTTTTAGCTTAAGACGTCAATTAAAAAACCGTAGATGGTTACATTGGTTATTCCTTGCGATAATTGTATTAATGCTTTTAGCTGTAAACGGAATAAACGCAGGTATTGGATTCATTGCGAGAGATTTAACAAATGCTTTAGTAGAAAAACAAGAAGATGGGTTTTATCGGATATTGGGAATTTACGCTTGTTGTTTTGCTGTGGCTCTACCAATACGTGTTTCCCAAATATTTTTTACATATAAGTTAGGAATAATTTGGAGAGAATGGCTTTCAAAAAGTTTAGTCAAGGATTATATGACTAATAAAGCTTATTACCAATTAAATCCCAATGATGAAGAACAAACCGATGTAGATAATCCTGATCAAAGAATCACAGATGATACCCGAGCTTTTACCGGGCAAAGTCTCTCTTTCACATTAGGTATTTTTGATGCTCTACTAACATTTTCACTTAATATTCTTATTTTATGGAGTATTAGTACAACACTTACTTTTTCTTTATTTGGTTACGCTGCATTTGCAACTTCTATCCTTTTGATTGCTGGAAAAAATCTTGTAAAGATTGACTTTGATCAACTCAGATATGAAGCAGATTTTCGATATGGATTAGTACATATTAGAGATAATGCTGAATCAATAGCCTTTTACTCTGGGGAGAATCCTGAGCGAAGTGAAACTGAAAGACGCTTAGGGGAAGTGGTGAGAAACTTTAATTTACTGATTATATGGAGAGTAATAATAGACGTAATGAGAAGATCGATTAATTATGCTGGAAATTTCTTCCCATATTTAATAATGGCAATCCCTTACTTCAAAGGTGATATTGATTATGGACGCTTTATTCAGGCAAGCTTTGCATTTGGAATGGTTGAAGGTTCGTTATTTTTCATTGTTAATCAAATCGAAGAACTTGCAAAATTTACTGCTGGTATTGGCAGATTAGAAGGATTCCAATCAAAAGTTGAATCCATTAGTCAAACCAGCCCAACAAGCAATCAAAACGTTATTTCAGATTACCCCTCAATTCTTATCAATAATGCTGACCTTTGCCCACCAGGATCAAATAAAACAATAATTAAAAATTTAAATTTGAGCATCGACAATAAACAATCACTTTTGGTTGTTGGACCATCTGGGTGCGGAAAAACGTCTTTACTAAGAATGATTAGTGGTTTATGGGAACCCGATCAAGGAGTAATTAAAAAACCAAAAATTGGGGAATTATTATTCATACCTCAAAAACCATACATGTTACTTGGTTCTTTAAGGGAACAATTATGTTATCCCACAGAAGTTCAGAAGTTTAGCGACGAACATCTTACTTCTGTACTTCATGAAGTAAATTTAAAAACCTTAGTGGATCGATATCCTAATCTTGATATCAAACAAGATTGGCCACGCATTCTTTCCTTAGGCGAGCAACAAAGATTGGCTTTTGCAAGACTGTTACTAAATTCTCCAAGATTTGCAGTACTTGATGAAGCAACAAGTGCTTTAGATATTAACACTGAAAAAAAACTATATAGTTTATTAAAGGAACGAGAACTTTCTCTTATTAGTGTTGGACATAGACCTAGCTTAAAAGATTTTCACGAGAATATTTTAGAATTAAATGGACAGGGGGACTGGAAATTATTGACTTCTGATAAGTATAATTTTAAAGATTAAAAAAAAAAAATGAATTCTAAAGAAGAACAAACTAACTCAGAAGTAACTAATTTAGAGAACGAGAGTTTAATAGAACAGCAGAAAGATTCAAATTATATCAACGAACAAATTGGAGACAATAAATTAGATGAAAAATCTATAGAAATGAAAGATGAATATAAATTCGGATGGAGTAGTTATTCTGAAATAACTAATGGAAGATTTGCAATGATTGGCTTCCTTGCAATAGTATTGATTGAATTATTTAGTAAACAGTCGTTTTTAAAATGGGCAGGACTCTTATAATTAATCATCAAATCTAGAACTGTTATCTCTTGGTTTCTTCTTGTTTGTTCCAACGTTATATCTACTATTTTGATTTTTTGAACTTGATCTTGCTGAAGAGCTTACTCTACGAGTCTCACGTGGTTTTTTGACTTGATTAGTATCTTTAAATGAAGCTTCTTCTACTGGAGCTTTAGAAGTTTGCTGCCTAATAGGGGAACTACTAGGTTTCTTTCTTAATGGAGAAGAATCACCTGGACCAGAGCTATTATCTAGTCTAGAAACTGTACGATTCATTCTGGGTCTTGACCCTGTTTTAACTTCATCACGAGATAAATTTCTTCTCTCACCGAAGTTATTTTTTTCTGGTTGTTTACTATTTCTATCTGCAGAAGTCTGTCTTCTCCTTCTTATAGGTTCATCATTATCAAACTGACTTATTTCCCTCGTAGATGGCCTACTTCTACTTGCTGCAGTAGAGGGTATAGCTCTTGAAACATTCCTCCTACGAGATCTCCCCTCCGTATAGTCTTCTTCAAATTCATCTTCTTGAGGTTTAAATCTTCTGGATGGTCTTTCAGATTCTTCAAACCTATCATAATCATCATTAAATCGGCCTCTAGAATTTCTGGGAACATCAGAAATAGGATCATCATCAAAATAAGATGACCTTCTAGCTTGATCAGTAGCAACTCCCCTCAATCGCACACTTTCATATGCGAAAAAGACTGTAGTTCCTGCTAATAAAAACTGACCAAACTGAAGGATAGGATCTAACCTCCAACCTTGAAAAAATAATATTCCTCCGCACAAAAGTCCAATTGCTGCGAAGAAAACATCATAATCCCTTGCCAAGGCAGGCTTAAAGGACCTCAAAAAATAAAGGCCTCCTCCACATACCGCGAGAACTATACCAACAATACTGGCCCAATTGAGACTAGCATTGACCACATTCTTTCTCCAAAAGTTTATTTTTTAAAGGGTTATTTATATTCCCTATATATAGTGTACTTAAAACTTCTACAAAAACTAGCGTCTTCCAGTAGAAGTACGATCGAGGGAATCTTTCTGGCTGACAAAAATCAAAAATGCAGTGGCTGGAATAACGATAAGTAAGGCAGCTGCAATAAAACTACCTATCATTCCAACTGCGGAATTATTTGCAACTTCAGCAGAAAAATCTGCTGCTAGTAATAAATTTGAGATTTGAAACACTTTTTAAATATTAAATTCTCAATTTATAATACGAATTAAATACGTTTCAATGGGTTATTTATTAAGATGAATTAAATAATTGTGATCTCCTTGCTTTTAAATTCTCTTCAAATTTTAGATATTAGTTTAGGAATTTCTCTTTCATATCTAACTATAGTTTTTCTAATAAGATTAATACTTACTTGGTACCCAAAAATTGATTTAAGTAAAGGTTTGTGGTTATTGATTTCAATACCATCAAGCTCTATTCTTAATTTAACAAGAAAACTAATTCCTCCTATTGGAGGCGTTGATGTTGGACCCGTAATTTGGATAGGAATTATAAGTTTTTTAAGAGAAATTTTAGTCGGTCAGCAAGGGCTTATAAAACTTGCATTGCATACAAATATTTCATAGAAATTATTTAATTATTTCTCAGTAATTTTGCAATAATTCTTCTTCTACATATTTAGTATGTATTTTACCCTGCTTAAATTTAGATTTATTCAGTAAGGTTAAATGAAAGTTAATTGTCGTAGGAATACCAGTTACTGCACATTCATTTAAAGCCCTGTTCATACGTTTAATTGCAGTATTACGGTCTTTCCCCCAGACTATTAATTTACCAATTAATGAATCATAGAAAGGAGGTATTTCATAGCCCGTATAAACATGACTATCCACCCTTACACCAGGTCCACCAGGAGGAAGCCAGCCAGTAATTTTTCCAGGTGATGGTCGGAAATTGTGAGAAGGATCTTCAGCATTGATTCTACATTCAATAGCATGACCATTTAAATGGATATCATCCTGATTAAATTCCAAATTTGCTCCGCTTGCGATTTTAATTTGCTCAGCTATTAAATCAACTCCTGTAACCATTTCAGTAACAGGATGTTCAACTTGAATCCTAGTATTCATCTCCATAAAATAAAAATTATCATCCTCATCGACTAAAAATTCAACTGTCCCAGCTCCTTCGTAGCCGATACTTTTTGCAGCAGCAATAGCTGCGTTCCCCATTTTTTTTCTTAGCTCAGTGTTAATTGCTGGACTAGGAGACTCTTCTAGCAACTTCTGATGTCTTCTTTGAACTGAACAATCTCGCTCTCCTAAATGAACAACATTACCCGACCTATCGGCCAAAATTTGAATTTCTACATGTCTTGGCTTCTTTATAAATTTCTCCATATATAATCCATCATTACCAAAAGCTGCTTCTGCTTCTCCTTGAGCTGCTTTAAACATTTTCTCGAGATTATTAGAGTTATCAACCAACCTCATACCTCTTCCACCTCCTCCAGCAGTCGCTTTAATAATTACCGGATAGCCAATATCATCTGCCAATTTATAAGCCTCATCAACATTTGATAATAAGCCTTTGCTACCAGGTACCGTTGGAACTCCAACTGCTTCCATAGTTTCTTTAGCTGTAGATTTATCTCCCATAGATCTAATAGCTTTAGGAGATGGGCCAATAAAAACTATGCCGTGATCATTACACATCTCAGCAAATTTGTCATTTTCCGCAAGAAATCCATAACCAGGATGAATAGCATCAACTCCTCTAGATGTAGCAGCAGCAAGTATATTTGGAATATTTAAATAACTCTTATTACTTAATGAATCTCCAACGCAAACCGCCTCATCAGCAAGCTGTACATGCAATGCTTTTTTATCTACAGTGCTAAAAACTGCAACGGTTGCAATACCTAGTTCTCTACAACTTCTGACAATTCGTAAAGCTATTTCTCCACGATTAGCAATTAAAACTTTTTCAACCATTGTGAAAATTAAATTGAAGCAATGAAAATGACTTAAAATAAAAAATTATTTGCCAAAGTAATTAACAAAATTTTTTTAATGATCAGAGGACATTTTTTACAATACAACCTAGAACGTTATATATGTATAAATATTTGTTTTATGCAATAGAAAAATTATTCATCATATTCAAAAAAAATCTTTTCGAACCACATTGTTATTTCAGCTAATAATGTATGATATTTTTAAGGTTTAAGCATCCCCCGGATGCTGAAAACCCTTTGCGGACGTGGCGGAATTGGTAGACGCGCACGTCTAAGGAGCGTGTGGCTTTGGCCTTGCGAGTTCAAGTCTCGCCGTCCGCATTTAATGTATTCTGGTTTAACTGCAATGAAAAAAAAATCAGTTGCAGTAGTTATAATTTCCAATGGTCCTGGTGAATTAACTACCTGGGTAAATCCTGTAGTAGATGAGCTAAACAAAATAAATCAATCACTATGTAATGACGATAAACAAGATTTCACTCTTAGGTTAGTCCTTGTTCCTTGCCCAAATGCCACTGGTAAAGAATTTTTAGTTGCAAATTCATGGAATAAATTCGAATATATTGCAAAACCCAAAAGTTTTTGGAAATTATTATTAAAGCCACATTCTTTTGCTGATTGGCCAAAAAAAGGAGTAGTTATTTTCCTTGGTGGGGATCAATTTTGGAGCATTTTATTAGCTAAAAGATTAGGTTATTTAAATATCACATATGCTGAATGGGTTTCACGATGGCCTAAATGGACCAATAAAATTGCTGCTATGAATGTAAAAGTAAAAGAGTTAATACCTAAAAGATATAAATATAAATGTACAGTCATTGGCGATTTGATGGCAGATATCAAACTTAATAGCGAAATATCATTTAAAAATAACGAAAAACACTACATTGCATTGTTGCCTGGTTCTAAGAAAGCAAAGCTTTCTATTGGAATTCCTTTCTTCTTAGAAGTTGCAGATCATATCGCTAAAGAAAATCAAAATATAAATTTTATAATTCCCATTGCTCCAACTACTGATAAAAGTGAATATTTATTTTTTCAAAGCAACAAAAATCCAATTGCTAAATATTACTCATCAAAAATCAAAACAATTAAAAAATTCAAAGATTCTCGTTTTGATTATGTAATTGAAACATCAAAAAAAACTAAGATTTATCTAATCAAGAAAAATCCTTGCTATGAAATATTAAAAGAATGTGATCTTGCAATTACAACTGTAGGAGCAAATACTGCAGAATTAGCAGCAATTAGTCTTCCAATGTTAGTTGTCCTGCCTACTCAACATTTAAATATGATGAACGCTTGGGATGGTATTTTTGGAGTAATTGGAAAAATTTCATTCATAAATAGATTCCTAACTTTTATAATTAAAAATTTCTATTTTAAAAAAAAGAAGTTTTTTGCTTGGCCAAATATTAAAGCTAAAAGAATGATTGTCCCTGAAAGGATAGGGAATATTTCGACGATAAAAATTGCAAAAGAAGTATTATTTCTTATTAAAAATAGAGATCAATTAGAAAGTATTAAGTGTAATCTAAACAAAGAAAGAGGCGATAAAGGTGCTGCAAAAAAACTTGCTTCTATAATTATTAACTCTATAAAAAAACTTTAAAAATCACCAGGGATCATCAATTTCAAACTTTTCTGGTTTTTTGTTATCTTGCACTAAATTTTGTTCATCTAGTGGTTCAATATCTAAAGTTTCAGTCGCATTTTGAATTGGTCTTTTCGAAGCTAAATTAGTAGTTGATTGTTTCTTTTGCTTAAAATCAATATTGTTTTTTTCATCTATTTGATTAATACTATTTTGATTCTGGATCTGATCAGAATCATCATTATCCATGTATAGCTTTTTTCTATTATTTATTGATTCTTCAGAACCCTTTATTTCAACATATTCAAGTTCATTTTCATAATCATTTTCATAATCATCTTCATAATCATCTTGTTCAACAACTTCTTCATATTCCTCGACCAAATTATTTTGCTGTTCTGATTCAGAACCTGAAAGCAACTGATTCTCAACAGGTACAAGATTTGCTGAGTATCCATTGACCTCCCTTTCATCCCATGAAGAACCACCTACTCCAAGTTTTTCAAGTAGTCCACTACTTAGTTGCTTCAATTTCTCTTCCGCACCTTCATAAACAATAATCCTATCGGTACCACTACTTACAATTTCCTCAACAGGTATTTCCCAAGTACTTAAAACTCCCTCACCTAAAAGCGGAACACCAACAGCACCCATAACAAGAGATATCAAATCCCCAGTCTCAATATCAAAAGAAAAGCCAAGAACTCTTCCTAAAAGTTGTCCAGATTCTGTAATCACTTGACAATTAATTACCTTCCCATATCTTTCTGGAGAGAAACTCTCACTCAAAGAATCAAGGGAGTCAACTAATATGACATCTCCAACTTGCTTTATACTTTCTAAAGGCATCCATTTTGGCAAACCCGGTAAAAATCTTGTAAGTGGATTATCTCTTAGTCCCAGAGCGACCACCTCTCTTCTATCAATATCAACAACAACTTCGCCTACTACGCCTAGCCGCCTACCAGTATCAGTAGTTATCACTTGTGTTCCCATTAATTCTGACCTTAACCATAAACGTTCACTAGGAACCGAGTTAGGGAGATTCTTATTAGCAGATGTGTTAGACAAGCTCATAAATTTCTTTTTATCATTCTGACGTATAAATTTAAAAAAGTGTGTTTATGCAGCATTTGGTAACCCAAGAACTTGAGTATTAGCCCCTCTTGCTTGCGCAACCCCAATTGTTCGTTCAGATGCACTAATCATAGGCCTTCTATGACTTACGACTATAAATTGAGCGTTTGATGACTGATTTAATATTAGTTTTGACAACCTTTCAACATTAATACCATCTAAAAAACTATCAACCTCATCTAATGCATAAAAAGGTGAAGGCTTATACTTTTGCAAAGCAAATAAAAAACTTAAAGCAGTTAACGATTTTTCACCACCTGACATAGAGGCTAATCTTCTGACATTTTTTCCCTTGGGATGAGCCACTAAAGTTAATCCTCCTTCTAAAGGAGAATTAGGATTTTCAAGTTGAAGAAATCCATCTCCATCAGATAAATTTGCAAAAATTTCTCTAAAATGTTTATCAACTTCTGTAAATGCTTGCATAAAAGCTTCTTGACGCATCGTTGATACAGTTTCTATTCTCAGCAATAATTCAGATCTTTCATTAGATAGAATTTCTAATTTTTCTCGCAAACCATTTAATCTCTCAATTAATTCTTCTAGTTCATCAAGAGCCAACATATTAACAGGTTCTAAGCTTTGTAGTTTTGCATTTATAATCGAAATTTCTGATTGCAAAGATTCAAGACTCTTCCCTTCATATTCTCCAAACTCTGGGGAAGGATTAGGTAGATCTTTTTTATAATTATCTAATTTTATTTTCTCGCTCCTCATCTCTTCTTTAAGGGAATGCATATCCCTTTCAAGATATTCAAGCTTTAACAGATAGTTATTATATTCTTGCCTTTTATTTGAAATTGAAGAGTTTAATTCATCTCTTTTCCTTCTCAATAAACCTAAATCCTTCTCTAGAGAATTTTTTTGATTATCGAGATCTGAAAGTTCTTTTTTAAATTGATCTCTTTTTTCTATCCATTCACTATGAGCAATTGAGAGTTGTTTAATAGATTCCTGCAAGTTTTTTTCTTGTATTAAAGTAATTTTTAATGAATTATTGATACGCTCTTTATTTAAAGCAAATTGATTCTTTTTATCTATTAATGTATTTCTCTCCTTAGTAAGTAATTCAAGTTTTTTATCAAGATTATTAAAATCATCATTAAAAGCTATTAATGATGATTTTTGGTTTTTTTCATAATTTGCCTTTTGAATGATTTGTAGTTGATCAAACTTATCGTGATAAGGCTTCAATTCATTTTTTAAATGACCTAACTCGTTAACTAATAAATTATTAGCAGTATTAAGTTTATTTAACCTCGATTTACAATCCTCAATTCTCTGCGAGATAGCTTTAAGAGAATCTTGATTTACTTCAATTTCTTTATTAAATGAGGCACAATCCTCAATTATTTGACTGCGGTTAGAATTTAATATGCTAAGTCTATTATTTTTTTGTATCAAATCATTATTTGACTCTTTTAAGGCTTCTTCGATAACTAATAATCTTTCTTTTATAGGACTGGAATCATCAATATCATTATTAATTCCAAACCTATAAGCCAAATCTTTATTTAACTTACTACCTCCTGTAATAGCACCACTTGCTTCTAATAATTCACCACTTAAGGTAACCAACCTATTTTTTTGTGTAGATAATCTAGCTGAGGATAAGTCTGAAAAAACCAAAGTATCGCCAAAAACATATCGAAAAACATCTGAATAAACTTCATCAAAAGTAATTAGATTAATAGCTTTATCAATAAATCCATTCTCCCTGTTATTTTCAAATCTTGAAATTGCATAATTCTTTTTTTGACTTTTTATTCTATTTAAAGGTAAAAAAGTTAATCTTCCCGCTTTCTTCTTTTTGAGAATTTCAATTGCTTTTGCAGCAATATGATCATTATCAACAACAATTTGTCCTAACCTATTTCCAGCAGCAATTTCTAATGCATATCTATTTTTCTCACTGACCTCTCCAAGTTGAGCTACATAGCCATGTATACCCTCTAACCCTGCTTCTAAGAGAATTCTGAGAGCATATGAACCTCTAGATTCGTTTAAAGCTTCCTTCCTGCTTTCGAATCTAGATAAATCCTTTTCAAGCCTTAATTGCTCGTTATTTAGCCTTGATTTAGTTTTAATTAATAAATCGATTTCATTTTTTAAAGAATTAATTTCTGCGTTATTACTTGCCAAGTTTTTATTCTTTGTATCGGAAGTCTCTTTTTTGCTTTGATTTCCCTGAAAAAGTTTCTGCTTTTCTAAGTCTAAGGATTCGATTTGTGACAATATCTCATCTTTTTGTATATTATTTTGAATAGTTTCTTCTTCAATTTTCCTTTTTTTTATTTCCAAAGGATTAATTTGATTTTTTATACTTTCAAGCTCAGCATTTAATTTGATACTTTGTTTTGAAAATTCTCCAGATTCTCCAGCCGCATCAGAAAGTTTTTTTCTGGATAGTTTGTGTTTTAAAGTGAGATCATCAATTTGCAAGTTCAATTGATTTAAAAAATTATCATCGAAATTTTCTTTTCTCATCTTTTCTGATTCAATATTTCTTTTAGAAATTGCAATTTCATCTCTCTGCTTTTGTAATTTAATACCTTCTTCTTTATTCAGACTTGATATCCTATCAAGTTCTCTCAAGCTAGAATTAATACTTCCAATATCAGAATTCACTTTAATCAATTTATCCTCGCCTTTCTCCTTAAGCTCATCAACAAGTATTTTCAAAGCATCTTCTAAGACTGATATTTCTTTAGTAATAGATTCTTTTTGTTTATTAAATAAAATTTTATTTTTTTCAATTTCACTCTCTTTTTTTTCTATAGATTCAACATGTTTAACTTGTTTTTCAAAAATAAGAACTTTCTCTAATTCCATTATTTGTAATAGTTTTGCCTTTAACTCTTTATATCGCTTTGCTTTTTCACATTCTTTTTCAAGCTTATTTTTACTAGATTGCAATTCATTTTCTAAAATTTCAAATCTTTCTTGTCTTTCGAAAACGTCATTTAATTTTGCATTAGTTTGTTCTATTCTTGTATCAAAAAGTGCGACTCCTGCTAATTCATCAATAAGATTTCTCCTCTCCTTATTATTCATTGATACTATTCTTGTTACATCACCCTGCATAACAACATTGCTACCCTCAGGATCAACACTTATATCTCTTAATATTCTCTGTATTTGTTGCAAGGTACATTGTTTGCCATCAGAAGTATAAGTAGAAGCATAAGAACCACCAGGCATAAGCCTTAATTTTCTAGAAACTACCCATTCTTTTTGACCTTTATTAAGGGCAATTTCTTCTTCTTCTAATTCCAAAGGCGGAAGGTCCTCTCTGGGAGAGCAATCTTGAATATTAAATTTTACTGATACAGATGTTTCTGATGACTTACCCTCTTTAACTTTGGAGTTATTTATTAGATCTGGTAATCTTTCAGCCCTCATCCCTCTACTATTAGCTAGACCTAAACAGAATAAAATTCCATCTAAAATATTACTTTTCCCAGAACCGTTAGGGCCCGTAACCACCGTGAAACCTTCTTCAAGAGGAATTTTCACATTTCCCCCAAAAGATTTAAAATTTTCAAACTCGACCTGATTGATATGTACCAATCTCAAGTCTCAATAGCTAAATAAGAATAACTAATTTGCAAAAATTCTCAATAGAAATATTACGTTTATTTATAAATGAATATTAATAATTTTTGCTCAATCTACAAGAATTACCCGAAATTTCAAACAAACCAGAAAGAAGTTCACCATCTAAAATGAATCGATAATATTCAGAGTCCAATTTATCAGAAACATTTTTAAATATTCCATGATCAATTCTTTTTACAAACCCTCTATCATCAGAAAGTTCATGTTCTATCCTGGATAGCCATAAAAGTCTATGATTTGGCTGCTTAGAAATTTCTATAGAAGCTTGATTTAATAAAGGTAGTTTTAAAAATTTCCAAGTTAAACAATCTATCCCATTTTCAACAAGAAAATCATAATGAATATCTATAGCTTTAGCGGAATAAACTTTATGTTCAAGCAAAACCCATTTATTCATTATCTATTTGATAAATAAATCGAATCTATTTTCAAAACAAAGTTGAGTAAAGATATATTTTCTAAGAGATGTTTCCTGTTATTTAATTACTTGCATCAGGAACAAATCTTAAAGCAATGAATAGCAAACTTCCAGCTCCAGCGATAGCTGCAGCTACTAATCCAAAATCTGTAGGGATTGTGCGAGATGCAAAAATTAATGATGCAAATGTAATATCCATGATGAAATTTAAACCCATTTAATAAATTCAGTAATAGCTTAACAAAACCTTCTTACAGAACAGAGTAGATAAATAAAATGTAAATAAACTTTTATATGTTTATAATCTACATAAATCGCACAATTCTTTAGATAAGGGTTTCAAATTAAGAAAATAGGGTCTAATCTTAAAATAAATAAGCTTAAATAATGGAGACTTACCATCCTCCCAAAGAATTAGAAGAAAAAGAAGATAAATCTGATCTTCCTGAAAAAGAAGTTATCTTGGAAAAATGGTTACTTGAAAAAATTGACCGTTTAATACCTTTAATAAAAGAAAAATGGCCTAACATTGCACAACAAACCCTTGAAGCCACAAAAGGGAGTATTGATGATTTAGTTGAAGTAATAGCTAGCCATAGTGGAACCTCAGCAATTGGAATAAAAAGCCAACTATTTGAAATCATTGATTCAATAAGAGAAAACAATTGGGAAATATCAGAAAAAATTGAGCCTATTGAAAGTCAATTAGAAGAATTATTAGAAGAGCTTAACAATACACTTAGACCAAAAATAGAAAGTCCAATTAGAAAAAAACCACTATTATCTATTGCTATTGCAGCTGGTATTGGTTTACTAATAGGAAGTCTCCTAAACAGTGGCAGAAAATAATATGGAAAAACCAAAAAATAAAAACTTTGCAAATACAGCCTCCAGAATTTCAGCCATCGCAAGTTCAGTGATGGATTTGCATGTAAGAATAGCTCTTCAAGAAGTAGATAGAGAAAAAAGAAGATTAATTAGTGGTGGAATATTTTTGGCAATTGGCAGCACATTATTATTATTAGTACTAATTTGCATCCATATTATTTTTTATCTTTTTCTAGCGAAATATAATAACTGGAATATTGAATATAATTTATTACTCATAATATTTATCGATTTATTTCTTGCAGGCTTAAGTTTGAAGCTTGGAGGAAAATTAGCTAAAGGACCATATCTTCCTCAAACATTAGAGGGTTTAGGCAAGACAACAAAGGCAGTTTTAGGCAAAAAATAAATTACCTTATTAAATATTTTATCCATCTACAATCTATCCCCCCATTGCTAACTGGAATTTTCAATGAGGATTTCATTTTCAAATATTTTGTTAATTTTCCATTTCCACTTAGCAGCCAAAATTCCCAGCCTGAAAAGTTCTTCTTTAGAAAGATTCCCATTTGTTCATATAGACAAATTAATTCATTTTCATCGCCCAATTTTTTGCCGTATGGAGGATTACATATAATGATCCCAGGTGTGCATTTTAATTTTAGTTCTAAAAAATCATTATTTATAACTTCAATATAATTTTCGAGTCCGGCTAATGATAAGTTTATACTCGCCTGCTCAAAAACCTTTTTATTAATTTCACACCCTATTATTGGTGGTAATTTTTCATAATTTATAATTTTATTTTTTGCCTTATTTTTTTCATTAAGATAAATTTCTTTCCTAAAATCCAACCAATTCTCAAAAAGATATACTTGATCAATATTTATGGGAACTCCAAGGAATTGGTTGACTGCCTCAATTAAAAAAGTTCCCGAGCCACACATAAAATCTATTAATGGAACTTTGCCATTCCATTGAGTCATATTTATCAATCCAGAAGCTAAATTTTCTTTCAATGGAGCATTTCCAATTGCGGGTCTATAGCCTCTTTTGTGTAAGCTTTCAACGCTGCTTTGAAGACTGAGAATTGCTTCATTATTATTTAAATGCAGATGAATTATAAAATCAGGATTATCTAGAGAAATATTTGATCTTTTATTCCAAACTGCCTGTTGCAAATCAGTTATAGAATTTTTTACTTCAAGAGCAGTGAAATGCGTATGACTTAAAGAAGATGTTCTCCCAGTTACTTGAACATTAAACGTTTTATCAAAGTGCAACCAATTTAACCAATCAAATGAATCTCTAACCCCCGCATATAAAGATTGCCTGTCATAGCAATTAAAACTTGCAATTTCTCTATAAAAACGAAAAGCTAATCTGGAATAGAAATGAACTCTATAAAAAGTTTCAAAATCACATTCAAAATTAATAAATCTTTTATAAGTATTAATATTAAATCCGCCTAAATTAGAAATTTCTTCTGCTAAAGATTTCTCTAGTCCCTCCGGAGATGATGCCACTACATTCATATACGATAAAACTTAGTAAAAAACTATTCAATAACCATTTTGCCTGTCAGAATATAAATGTCCAATTGGACTAGGTGATCTCAACCGATGTTTCGGACAGCGGTTCGATTCCGCTCAACTCCACTATTTGGGGTTGTAATGGTTTCGACGGGGCATAAGGAAGGTGACTGAAGCCGGCTCGGTTAGAGCAAAAACACAAATGCTAACAAAATCGTTAGTTTCTCCCGTCAAACAGCACCAGTTGCTGCTTGATCCTAAAGGAGATGGGGTTATATCAGCCTTATCAACCAAATGATACGAGGAGTCTGGAAGGACTCCACTTTTTTGAAATAACTAAGAAGTTGTAATAGATAATTTATTGGTGTGTAAATATTGCTGCAAATGCTTGTATTAAAAAGAATTTTTTTAATTTTATAAGTATAAATACTGAGAAGATAAGTTTTAAATTAATTTATCTTATTAAAAAATCGAATCTTGCAAAATGGAATCTAATAAAAAATTAAATGACTTGATAATAAATCTCAAACCAAAAGTTATTAGATTCACTGGCGAAAAATTTCCCAATGAACTATGGAATAGTGGTTATGAAATAAAAAAAAATAAGAAAATATCTAGCTAAAAATTTAATTAAATGCTTGAAAAAGGATTTTTAGGCATTTTTTTTAAACATTTTTTTGACAATTCCTGAAGTTCTTTAAATTCACTTTTAGTTAAATTCCACTTGAATACATTCGATACATCTATAACTTGAGATTTTTTTCGCATTCCAACGAGCGGAATAGCTCCTTGATAACAACACCAATTAATTGCTACTTGCGCTTGGGAAACTGATCTTTGATGTGCAATTCTTTTTAAACACTTCCGCAATTCATATGTTGGTTTTTTATAGTTTTCAAATAATGCATTGCGAATAAAACTTTTTTCTTTATTCTGTTCTTTATCTGGATCAATACAAAGTATTCCAAAGGACAAAGGACTATAAGCAAAAAAATCAATATTATTTTCGTCGCAAATTTTTTTTACCTGATATTTTTTTTCTAAATCGGGAGCAAGTAAAGAAAACTGTATTTGAACACTCTTTAGGTTCTGATCTCTTTTTGCTAAGAAATTAATTAGTTTAATCAATCTTTTAGGGCCTATATTTGATAAACCTATTTGAAAATCAAAGCCTTTATCTTTTAAATCGCAAAGATTATTCAATAGTCCTAATTCCTGCCAAGGATTATATTTTGCAGTTGACCAATGTAATTGCACTATATCTAATTTGTTATTAAGTCTTTCTAAACTTTTCAAAAAAGGTTTATTAAAACCTCTCTTACCTATTCTCCAGGGATAAGGTGCAAGTTTGGTTGCAACTTGAATTCTTTTTTTCCTTGCTGAAGGAGTATTTAATAAAAATTTTCCTATCAAAAATTCACTTCTACCCTGAAGATTACCAGTACCGTAAGAATCTGCAGTATCAATTAGATCTAAACCTCTTCGTAAAGCTTCATCATATGTCTCACGTAAATCATCGTCATTTGTAGATTGATAATTCCAGAAAAGTTTATTCCCCCAAGACCACGTACCTAATCCAATTCTTTTCTTCACTAGTCAAATTAAATAAGGAACTTTATAAGGTTATCTAAAAATATTAACTTCTTTAAAATATTTCAAAAAATAAGTTTTTAAAGCATAAAAATCAATTTCCCTTGACATTAAGAAATTATTCTCCAAAGTAAGAGAAATAAAAATAAAAAATTGTTCATTACCGTTTGCGGACAAAAAGGGGGGGTAGCCAAGACCTGTACAAGTATTCACCTTGCTAGTGTTTGGCATTCTGAAGGTAAAAAAGTTTGCATAGTCGATGCCGACAAGAATAGATCTGCTTTAGCATACGCATCAAGAGGCAATCTTCCATTTCCAGTTTTCCCCGTCAGTTCAGCTGCTAAAGCATCAAGATCATCAGAAATTGTAATAACTGATGGCCAGGCTAGCAGTGATCAAGAAGAACTTAAACACTTAGCGTATGGTTCAGATTTAGTTATCTTACCTACAACTGCAAAAGCAAGATCGGTAGAATTAACTGTTGAACTAGCTAATTTATTAAGCAACTTAAAAGTTAACCATGCTGTAGTAATAGTAAAAGTTGATTTTAGACAGCAAAAAGCAGCGCAACAAGCCAAAGCAGCTCTAGAAAATTTTGGTTTATATGTTTTTGATACATTTATCCCCTTACTTTCAGCATTTGATAAAGCCGAAGCCTCGGGCAATGCTGTATTTGAAGCTGTAGACGATTTAGGTAGATCAGATCCTCGTCGAATGACGGGCTGGTCTGCTTATTGTTCAATTGCCTCACAAATTCCATGCCTGATTTCGAAGCCCTCATCCGACACCAACAACTTAAACAACCAACAACCAATCAGCGCTTAAAAGTAGTTGATTCTTCTAATTTTGAAGGAGAAAAGAACGAAGAAGCAAAGATTAGACAATCTGGATTATTAGTTAATTTTTTTGGAGGTTTTATAGGCTCTGTAATTGGAACTTTAACAATACTTTTTCTCTACATAAATGAATATCTTCCATTAGATTTACTAAAAATTAAGTAGTATATTCACTATTGATACATATATATCCCCAAATCCATTGGTATCACTGGGTTCTTACTTCTAAAATTAGTGTTATATAGGTGTTACAAACCTTTTTTCACAGGGTCAAACCATTTGGTATCACTGAACTAGTGTTATAAAGGTGCTACAACAACATGAAATTAGATATTATTTAGCGTCAGTTATCTTTATTTAATTAATTATTCTTTGTTAGCAACATCTTCTAATAATGTTGAATCAAATAATTCAAGAATCCTACCTTCTTTGTTAACTAATCTATGGGCAGTATGTGTTGCAAAATATTTATTTACTCCATGATTGATTGCTGTCGAATAATCATAAAAAGTATCTAATCTTTTCCATTCACCCTTAATAGTCAACATTTCCAGGTGGACTTTATTTTTTTCAAAAAATTCTTTATCAGGTACTTTCATTTCTTAAATAAATCTTGAATGACATATATATCCTCTGCATTTGGATATTTCTGTTGAAAAACGCTTATCGCATTAGTAGGCGAAATAGCAAATAAATTTATTTTAATCCTGTAAGAGTCAATTAAACCTGATATCAAATATTTTTTCATTATGAATATGATCGCTTTTTTTAAGAGTAGTAAAAATAATTTTTTGGAGCATTAAATATTTTGATATACCCGGATAGGAAGAAAAAAGTATTTAAATCGGTTAAATCTAAATAAGTCAATTTTTATATTATGGACCGAATAAATGCAATGCCACATGAAATAGAACTGGAATTAAAAAAGTTCGAACTTAAAATTTCCAAACTAAACAAAGAAGAGATGTTTAAAGAACTAATGCTTCTTAAATTTGACTCTGAAAACAATTTTTATTTTATAAAGAAGTATTTAAGCAAACATGGAATGAGAATATCAAGACAAATTATTCAAAGGCATAATACAGATCATGTAGTGATCGCTTTTGGATATTTATCCGAAAAAATGCATCAATTATTTAAAAAGAATATTTTCCCTGAGGTTAAACTTGAATCTCAAAGATTAATCGATCTAATAATAAATAATCGATCTACTAAAAAAGTAAGAATCCATGAAAAAAATTAGACCAATTTTTCATATATCTTTCTTAATCTTTTTACTTTCGGTGCCATATGAAATATTTGCAACAAATAATAAGAATGTCCTGGATTTAGAAAGATCAAGAGAACTACTTTTAGATGGTTATATACAAAGTGACTTTGATAATCATCAAATAGCAATTGAATACTTTACTGAAGCAATCAGACTAAATCCAAATAATCTTTTTGCTTTCTTAAATAGAGCATATTCCAAGCATGAAATAAAAGACATTGCAGGTGCTTGGGATGACTTAAATATTGCACTAGAAATTGATCCTAATAATGGCATTGCTTTTTATAATCGTGCAATTGTGAATTGGAAACTTGGTCATCAATTAAGTGCCATTAAAGATTATTCAAAAGCAATCAATAAAAATATCAAATTAAAAAATGCATACGCTATTAGAGGAATTCTTAAATCAAATATTGGAGATGCTGAAGGCGCATGTGCTGATTGGCAAAAAGCAAGTGAAAACAAAAATGAAAGAGCAACTTTATGGGTTCAAGAAAACTGTTTACCAAATATTTCTGAAGAGTTTAAAAAGAAAACAGAAAATAAAGTACTTATGGCCAATGCCAGAAGGAAATATTTTTCCGGCGAAATTAGAGAATCATGTAATTATTATGAGCAAGCAAAAATCAATGGTTATAAAGCAAGTAACTTTCGGGACAAATTAAAACTTATGATTATTACTGATCCAATGTGCTTTGTCTTTTAGTCCCACAAGATGGCAACCTTTGATGAATTCTTTGCATCTTTAGATTTAGATGAAGAAGGAAACGTTAAAACAGATAAGACAGAAAAAGGACTCCCTTTCGAACAGATTTTCGTTAAGTGGTTTTTACTTAATGATCCGATTTGGAGTTCTAAAGTAGATCGTTTTTTAGAAACTGGACAAGATTTAGGAATAGATTTAATTTTTAGAGATAAAGAGGGCAACAAATGGGCAGTCCAATCAAAAGGTTACTCGCCAAGTACGTACATAACCAAAAGTGATATTGATAGTTTTATCTCTGATTCTCCAACTTCAGAATTTTATGGAAGACTCTTGATAGCGAGTACTGATCGCATTGGAACAAATGCTGACAAAACACTTAAAAAAAACAAGGTTGTACGATTTCTATTAAAAGATTTTCATACTTCATCAATAAATTTTCCCTCAAACATAAAAGAACTTTCAAAAGTTAAAAAAAGAAAACCTTTTTCAAGAAGAAATCATCAAATAAAAGCAGTTAATGAGGTCTTAGAAAAAATAAACGCTGTTAACAGGGGTCAAGTTCTTATGGCATGCGGAACTGGTAAAACATTAACCTCATTGTGGATTAAAGAGGATTTAAAAGCGAAGCAAGTATTAGTCCTAGTTCCATCATTAAACCTGCTTAGTCAGACTTTAAGCGCATGGCGAAATAATCTTTCTGATCCATTTGAATGGCAATGTGTTTGCTCTGACAAAACAGTCCATAAAAAGAAAAAAAATGATTTAGATGAGGATTGGATAAATGATCCTTCTGAATTAGGAATACCCGTTACTAGCGATAGTGAAGAAATAAAAAAATTCCTTTTGAAAAAAGAATCCAAAGTCTTGTTTTCTACCTATCAATCTTCGGAACTTATTGTAGAAGTGCAAAAAGATATGCAAGTTCCTAACTTTGATATCATCTTTGCTGATGAAGCACATAAGTGTGCTGGGAAAATTTCTAAAGATTTTAGTTATGTTTTAGATAATGAAAAAATCAGAGGAAATAAAAGATTATTCTTTACTGCGACTCCGCGAGTTTTATCCAAAAAGATTAAAACACAAGCAATTAAAACAGAAACTGAAATTGCATCAATGGATGACACATCAATCTTTGGAGATGTTCTTCACGTACTTAAATTTTCTGATGCAATTAAACAAAAAATATTATCAGACTATCAAGTTGTAGTAATTGGTATAGATGACGTTTTGATTTCAGAAAAAATTAAAAATCGTGATTTTATCAAAACCAGTAAAGGTGAGATTATTGATGCAGAATCACTAGCACTTCAAATTGCACTAGCAAAAGGAATTAAAAAATATAACTTACGCAGAATAATTAATTTCCATTCGCAAATCGCAGGTGCACAATTATTCCGAGATACTTTTGAAAAAACAATAAATGAAATGCCCTTAAATGAAAAACCAATGGGGAAAATTAGTTGTGACTATGTAGAAGGAAGAATGACTACTGATAAACGTAATGAAAAAATCAGGGATCTAGAGAAACTTGAAGCAAATGAGAGAAAAATTCTTGGTAACGCAAAATGTTTATCAGAAGGGGTTGATGTACCTTCGTTAGACGGTATTACTTTTGTAGATCCTAAAAGCAGCGAAGTAGATATAATTCAAGCAGTAGGAAGGGTAATTCGCAAAGGAAATAAAGGAAAAAATGGCACTATTTTAATACCAATTTACCTGCAAGACTTGAAAGATGTAGAAGACCAAGTTTTGGCAAGTAGATTTAGTGACGTTTGGACGGTCATCCAAGCACTTAAATGTCATGATGACGTTCTTAAAGAAAATATTGATAATTTAAGAATTTCTTACGGAAAAAGAAAAATCAAAAGAGAGGGTTATAAAGGTTTAAAACTTCACACAGAACTACCCGCCGAGAGAATAAGTGTAAATTTCATTAATTCGATTGAGACTTTATTAATTGAAAATACATCAGATGCTTGGTTTGAAAAGTATGGTGAATTAGAAGACTTCTTTTATGAGAATGGACACTCAAATATTGGTCGTTCTAACGAGAGATTAGGCAGATGGGTAGAAATTCAACGTAGCAACTATAAAAAAGGAAAATTATCCAAAGAAAGATTTGAATTACTAAGTAAATTAAATTTTGTTTGGGATATACCTGAGCATCAATGGAATGAGAACTATCAAGAACTAAAGATATTTTTTAAACAAAATGGACACTCAAATCCACCTACCAATACCCAACTCGGGAAATGGGTAAGTGACTTAAGATTACGATTCAAAAAGGGGAAATTATCCAAAGAACGTATTGAATTACTAAAAGAATTAAATTTTGCTTGGGATATACTTGAGCATCAATGGAATGAGAACTATCAAGAACTAAAGATATTTTTCCAGAAAAATAACAACTCATATCCAAGTCAAAAAACTGCTCTTGGTAATTGGGTTGGAATTCAAAGGAAATTATATAAACAAAATAAATTATCTACAGAACGTATTGAATTACTTAATAAATTAAATTTTGTTTGGGATATACCTGAGCAACAATGGAATGAGAACTATCAAGAACTAAAGAAATTTTTTAAACAAAATGGGCATTCAAGTCCACCTACCAATACCCAACTTGGGAAATGGGTTGTAGTTCAAAGGAAAGTATATAAAGACAATAAATTATCTACAGAACGTATTGAATTACTTAATAAATTAAGTTTTGTTTGGGATATACTTGAGCATAAATGGAATGAGAACTATCAAGAACTAAAGAAATTTTTTAGACAAAATGGACATTCAAATGCTCCTAAAGACAACCCTTTATCTAGTTGGAGTACCCAACAAAGAAAAAACTATAGAGAGAACAAACTATCTAATGATCAAATTGAATTATTAAACCAAATTAATTTTGTTTGGGAAAATTTATTAGATAATAAATGGGATGAGAAATATGAAGAATTAAAGATATTTTTTAAACAAAATGGACATTCAAGTCCTCCTAACATTCATCCTCTAAGCAGATGGGTTGGTAAACAAAGAACATTCTTCAAAAAAAACAAATTATCTAATAAAAGAATTGAATTATTAAATCAACTTAATTTTGTTTGGGATTTATTAGATGATCAATGGCATAACAAATACAGAGAATTTATATTATTTCTTAAAGAGAATAGCAATTCATATCCAAACAGTAGAAACACACTTGGAAGATGGGTTGAAGTTCAACGAAGAAATTATAAAAAAGGAAAATTATCTTCCAAATATATAAAATTATTGAACGAAATAAACTTTATTTGGTCAATTAGTTCTGTTTAATTTTTGCATATATTTTTTATTTTTATGTGGAAATCTAGTGGTACATTGGTGGTATATGAGTTCTGTATTCTCCGTAATCAATTGCTATGACTGCAGTTTGGGGTCAAGTAGTATATTCGCTATTTATTTCAACATATTTTTTAGAAAGATCGCACCCCCAAGCTGTACCTTTCGATTCGCCAGAATTTAGATTAATCATAATTTTTACAATATCATCTACTAAATATCTACCTTTCATTCTGGACTTAATATAGTCTGTGACTTTTTGTGGATCATATTTATTTAACTTGCCTTTTTCCAAAATCTGGGCGTTTCCAATACATAAGTCAACGTCATTAAAATTAAATTTAACTCCAGAATTACCCGCAGCAGAAATGATTCGTCCCCAATTCGGATCACAACCATGTATCGCAGTTTTTACCAAGGAAGAATTACAGATAGATTTCGCGAGAATAATTGCATCATCTGTATTTTTTGCTCCTTGAACCAAAACTTCTAATAAACAATTTGCTCCCTCTCCATCCCTTGCAATATTTTTTGCCAAGTTCTGACATACAATATCAATCCCTTGTTGGATAATTGGAAAAAACCTTTTTTCAATTTTCTCTCCTGCATTTATTCCAACAAAAGAATCATTTGTGCTTGTCTCTCCATCAACTGATATTGCATTAAAAGATTTTTGAACCGCAATAGCAATCATTTTGTCCCATTCTTCTTTTTGAATACCCGCATCACAGGTTAGAAAAGCAAGCATTGTAGCCATGTTGGGGTAAATCATTCCTGAACCTTTTGCAAATCCTGCTATTTTTATTTTTCTACCTTGAATAATCGTCTCTATTGACACTTTTTTCAAAGTCAAATCAGTAGTTAAAATTGCTTCTGCTGCATTTGCAAAATTATTAGCCTTTAAATCACTAACTAAATTCGGTAAATTTTTTACTAAATCATTTATTTGTATTGGAACACCAATTACACCAGTTGAGCACATTAAAACTTCTTCTTCTTTTATACCTAAAAGTTCCGCAATCTTTCCTGTAGCAATTTGAAAATGTTGAATGCCAAGATTTCCCGTACATGCATTTGCTTGACCAGAATTAATTAATATTGCTCTTACAAAACCTGAAGTTGTTTTAATCCTTTCCTCACAAATATCCACACAAGAAGCTCGAACAATTGATTGAGTAAACATCCCACTAAAAATACTTCCTTCTGGAGCGAGTATTAGTGCTAAATCTTTTTTATTAGAAGCTTTTAAACCAGCAGATATCCCAGCAAAAAGAAACCCCTTGGGTGTTACCTTACTGTCATCAACAAACGACCAATTGGAATCTAACTGGCTCAAACTTTTTGGTATTTTAATTCATACTAACTACTCTTTATTACTAAAGAAACTAAGTAATTAGATTATTATTAATTATATGGATATTCTTCAAAAATTAAAAAACAACCAAAGAAGGATTGGTTTAACAGGAGGTATTGCAAGTGGGAAGACAACCATAACTAATTACATAAGAAAACATAAAAACATACCAATATTAGATGCAGATCATTTTTCAAGAGAATTAATCAAACCAAACACATATGGATATAAGAAAATTTTAGATTATTTTGGAAATAAAATTATTGATAATAAAAGTAATTCAGAAAGGGAAATAAACAGAAAACTTTTAAGGAAAATTATTTTTAAACATTCATCAAGCAAGGAATGGATTGAAAAACTACTTCACCCCTTAATTAAAGAGAGAATGATAGAAGAATGCAGTCAATACAGAAATAATCAAACTATAGTATTGGTTATTCCATTATTGTTTGAAGCAAAATTTGAAGATATTTGCACTGAAATATGGTTAGTTAAATGTCCTAAAGAAATACAAAAGAACAGACTTATCACAAGAGATAAAATTAGCGAAAAAGAAGCATATGAATTGATAAATTTTCAATTAAGTTTTGAAGAAAAAAGAAAATTCTCAGATATTATTTTAGAGAATTCGGATGATCAAAATAAATGGATCAATACGATAAAAGAGCTTCTTTAAGCTTTAGCTATTTAATTTTTCCATAAGAAGTTTATTTGCAAGTTTAGGGTCAGCTTTACCTTTTGTTCTTTTCATAAGTTGACCAACAAAAAAACCAAGTAACTTAGTTTTGCCATTTTTAAATGCTTGAACTTCATTTGGATGTTCATTTATAAGTTCATCAATTATTAGTGAAATACTTGAAGAATCAGATATCATTGCCAACCCTTTTTCTTCAACTAATTTTTTCGGGGAAATATTTTTTTGAATAAGTTCAGGTAAAATTTCTTTTGCAATTTTTCCACTAATTATATTTTTTGAAATCATGTTAATCATTTCAGCAAGATTTTCAGGACTAAGCTTTAATTCACTAAAACTTAGTTTGTTTGATTTTAAATAGCCCACAATATCACTTGTTACCCAATTTGAAGCCAGTTTAGCCTCAGCACCATTTGCTACTGTTGCTTCAAAAAAGTTTGCCATGCTTATTTCATCAGAAATTACCCTTGCATCATATGCAGACAACCCAAATTGATTTATATATTTATATCTTTTCTTTGAAGGTAATTCTGGTAGTTCTTTAAACCATATTTCTTGTTGGGATTTTGTTATTTCAATTGGACCTAAGTCAGGATCAGGAAAATATCTATAGTCACTGCTACCTTCTTTTAATCTCATACTTTTCGTTAATTGCTTAGCTTCATCCCATAACCTTGTTTCTTGGAAAATTTTTCCTCCATTTTCATAAACTTCAATTTGTCTGGCTATTTCATAATCACAAGCCTTTTGAATTGCAGAAAATGAATTCATATTTTTTATTTCCACTTTGGTACCAAAAGGAGCATTAGGTCCTTTTCTAACTGAAATATTGACATCGCAGCGTAATGAACCCTCTTGCATATTTCCGTCTGATACCCCTAGATATCTAACTGTTCTTCTAATCTCTGAAGCATATTCAGATGCCTCTTTACCTGATCTAATATCTGGTTTACTTACAATCTCACAAAGTGCTATTCCGGCACGATTGTAATCAACTAAAGAATACTTAGAGCCAGCTAATCTATCACTTCCTGAATGGACTAGTTTTCCGGCGTCTTCTTCCATATGTAGCCTTTCTATACCAATTTTTTTTATATAAGGTTCTTTGTCCTTTTCAATTATTTCAACCTCTAACCAACCATTTTCAGCTAGTGGCTCATCAAATTGTGAAATTTGATAATTTTTAGGAAGATCAGGATAAAAATATTGTTTTCTATCAAATTTACAATGTTCTGCAACATTTAAATTTAATGCTAACGAAGTTTTTACAGCATACTCAAGAACAGTCTCATTCAGAACTGGAAGAGTTCCTGGTAACCCACAAACTACAGGATCTATATGGGTATTAGGTGCATCACCAAAAGCTGTAGACGCAGATGTGAATATTTTACTTTTCGTATTAAGCTGTACATGAGTTTCCAAACCAATCACAGCTTCCCAAGATTCTAAATTGTTCATTATTAAAAGTCTCTTTATTAATATTATTGGATATAAAGGAAAAGAGGACCAAAACACAAATAAAAATATTAATTTTTAAATGGCACAAGATACCAAAAATTCAATATTAATCATTGGAGGTGGACTTTTAGGTTTATCTATTGCTTATGAATTTTCTAGAAATAACTTCAAAGTTTTAGTTTTAAGCAAAAACAGAAATGAATCAGCTGGATTTGTTGCTGCAGGAATGTTAGCTACTCATGCCGAAGGGCTCGAAGATGAATTACTAAAATTTGGCCAAGAAAGTCAAAATCTAATTCCAAAGTGGATACAAAGTATTGAACAAGATAGTAATATTGAATGCGGTTTAAAAAAATGTGGCATAGTAGTTCCTTTTAAAAACAAAGAAGATCTTGAAGAGTTTCCCACTTATGAATATGGAAAATATTTAAATCACAAAGATCTTCAAACAGAAATCAATGGAATGAATTCTATTTGGAAACATGGTTTACTTTTTGAACAAGATGGTCAAATAGATAACCGAAGAAAACTGATGCATGCTCTTGAGAGAGCATGCTCCTTGAATGGAGTCGAATTTCAAGAGGGATCAGAAGTAGAGGATTTGACATTCGAAAAAAACAAAATTACTGGTGTAACAGTTTTATGTGCCACTGGGGAAATAAAAAAAATTAACTGCGAAAAAGCAATTATATGTAGCGGTGCGTGGAGTAAAAAAATTTTTAATAAGATTCCAGTCTTTCCTGTAAAGGGACAAATGCTATCAATACAAGGTCCAACAAATTTTTTGAAAAGGATTATTTTTGGTCCAAAAACTTATCTAGTTCCCCGTGATGATGGACTTATTATAGTTGGAGCGACAGTTGAAAAAGATTCAAAATTTAATCAAGGTAATACTCCTAATGGAATAAAACAACTGCAAGAAGGCATTCGCTCTTTATTGCCAGAAGCTATTAATTGGCCACAAATGGAACATTGGTGGGGCTTTAGACCTTGCACACCAGATCTAAAACCAATAATTGGAAAATCAAAAATTGAAAATCTTTATATAGCTACAGGACATTACAGAAATGGAGTTTTATTTTCTGCAATAACAAGTGATCTTCTTTTGAAAATAGTTCAAAATAAAAATCTCAAAGAAATAGAGAAAAGCTTTTTAGAAAAATTTAGTTTAGATAGATTTGCGATTTAAATTTTAATTTTCAGATCGCCATTTCGAATCAGAAGTTTCCCACTCACATAATTCCTCTTCGTTAAACCATAGATCAATTTCAAATTTTGCTGTATCTTCTCCATCAGAACCATGAATAATATTCCTCCCAATATCAATAGCTAAATCACCTCTAATTGTTCCAGGTTCTGCTTCCAGAGGTTTTGTTGCACCTATTAGTTTTCTAGCACTCAAAATAACTCCTTCGCCTTCCCACACCATTGCTACAACAGGGCCACTTGAAATAAAGTCTACTAAATCACCAAAAAAGGGTCTTTCTCTATGTACTCCATAATGATTTTGAGCAAGTTCTTTTGAAGGAATTAATTGCTTTAATCCAACCAATTTAAATCCTTTTTTTTCAAATCTGCCAATAATCTCAGAAATATATCCTCTTTGAACTCCATCAGGTTTAATTGCAATAAAGGTTCTCTCTTTGGTCATTTAGTTAATAATCACTCTATGTATATTCAACTTTTGGGTGGTAACTTGGCAAGTAATCATTAAAATAAAAGATATTGTTTTGAGTTATTTTCAAAACATTTATTAATCACTAAGACATAAATTGACCAATTTTGAGCCGAAAAAATTAAAGAATATTTGGACTATTGAAGATAGTATTTCGACTTATAACATAGACAAATGGGGAGATAAATATTTTTCTATAAATTCCAAAGGAAATATATCAGTTACTAAAGATATAAAATCTGAAAATAAGATTGATCTTTTCAAGCTTGTCAAAGAACTTAAGAGCAGAGAAATAAATCCTCCATTAATCATAAGATTTAATGATATCTTGAAAGATCGAATAAATGCATTACATGACTCTTTTTTAAAAGCAATAAAAACCTATAAATATAAGAATATTTATCAAGGCGTTTTTCCTGTCAAATGTAATCAACAGAAAAATGTCCTAGAAAAGATAATAGAGTTTGGTAGCCAATGGAATTTTGGTTTAGAAGTAGGAAGTAAATCAGAACTATTAATTGGCCTTGCACTTCTTGAAAACCAAAATTCATTATTAATATGCAACGGCTATAAAGATAAAAAATATATTGAGATTGCTACTTTGGCGAGAAAACTCGGCAAAAATCCAATAATAGTTATTGAACAACGAGATGAGGTAAAAAGAATTATTCAAGCAGTTCAAGAACTTAAAGCGACTCCATTGATAGGAATTAGAGCAAAGTTATCAAGTAAAAGTAGTGGTAGGTGGGGTAAATCTATTGGAGATAATTCCAAATTTGGATTATCAATCCCAGAAATTATGTTGACAATAAAAGAACTACAAGAAGCAAATCTTATCAACGAAATGAAATTGCTCCATTTTCATATAGGCAGTCAAATAAGTGATATTGCTGTTATCAAAGACGCATTACAAGAAGCGAGTCAAATATATGTTGAACTATGCAAACTAGGGGCACCAATGCAATATATCGACGTTGGAGGAGGATTAGGAATAGATTTTGATGGAACTAAAACCTCCTCCAATACCTCTACTAATTATTCTCTTCAAAATTATGCTAACGATGTAATTGCAACTATTAAGGATTCATGTGAATTAAATAATATCAAGCATCCAACCATAATCTCAGAAAGTGGAAGAGCAATAATTAGTCATTGTTCAGTTTTAATTTTTAATGTCTTAGGAACAAGTCATGTCAGTTCCAAACTACAAATTTTTGATAAAAAAAATCAACAATTAATAATTTCAAATTTACTTGAAACTTTCTATGAATTGAAAAAACTTAAAAATAAGAAAATAAATTTATCTCAAATTATTGAACTATGGAATGATGCAAAAAAGTTTAAAGAAGATTGCTTAGTCGCTTTTAGATTAGGATTTTTAAGTTTGGCAGAAAGAGCTTATGCCGAAGAACTTACTTGGGCTTGCGCAAAAGAAATTTCCAATAACCTGAATAATGATGAAATCAATCACCCTGATTTATCTGAAATTACAGAAACTCTTGCATCAACTTATTATGCAAATTTATCTATCTTTAAATCTATTCCTGATAGCTGGGCAATAAATCAGATCTTTCCAATAGTACCAATA
Organism: uncultured Prochlorococcus sp.; assembly: GCA_902520485.1. GTDB lineage: Bacteria > Cyanobacteriota > Cyanobacteriia > PCC-6307 > Cyanobiaceae > Prochlorococcus_A. Next base: position 93,472 of record CABYNZ010000001.1, read on the forward strand.
CATAGGCACTTAGAGGAGCCGTTCTGCAAAGGCAACTTTGCAGATTTAACTTGTGATTCAGATGGGAAACTAAATAATTTTATTGATAATGGAAAAATTAAATCACTACTAAATTTGCATAAGCCAGAAGAAGATAAAGATTACCTAATTGGAATTTTTATGACTGGAGCCTATCAAGAAGCATTAGGAAACTTGCACAATTTATTTGGCAATACCAACGTTGTTCATATAGACATAAATCAAGATAATTCATATAAGGTCAGAAATATTATTAAAGAGGACAGTAAATCTGAAATTTTACAATTATTAGATTACAGTTCAGCTTCTTTGGTTGAATCTATAAGAATTAATACTGAATCAGCAATTGATCAAAAAAAATTAACTATTGAAGAAGCAAGGAAATTAATGGATCAAATCGAAATTAGTCTCAGAAAAAGTAGTTATTTATCAGAATGATTAGCTAATGTTTTTTGCAAATAATTTTTAGCATAATCTAAAGCATCACTTAACTTATCAATATCTTTAGCACCTGCTTGAGCAAAGTTAGGCTTTCCTCCTCCACCTCCTGAACAAATTCTTGCAATCTCATTAATTAATTTACCTGCATGCAATCCTATTTTTACTACATCATCACCTAAAGAAACTACAAATAACAACTTTCTATTTTCTGGATTTGGTATTCCCCCAAGAATCACTATTGCTTTATTTCCTAAATGAGAAGTTAAATTAAGTGCTGCAGATTGCAAAGAATTCCCATCTAAGCCATCAATCTGATTTACTAAAATTGAAAAAGAATTTACTATTTCTGCGGATGATTTTATAGAAGAGTATTTAAAATATGCAATTTCATCTTTCATTTTTTGTATCTCTTTATTCTTATTAATAAGCTCTGCTTGCAAATTATTAACCCTTTCAAAAAGTTGGTTAGGATTTGCTTTTAACAAATCACTTAGTTGGTTTACTAATGCATTTCTATCACTGAAATAGTCTAATGCTGATTGGCCTGATAATGCTTCGATTCTTCTGACTCCAGCTGAGATTCCTTCCTCACTAATTATTTTGAAAGAACCTAATTCGGATGTAGTTTTAACATGTGTGCCACCACAAAGTTCCATTGAAACTCCTGGTACATTAACGACGCGCACTTCATCATCATATTTTTCTCCAAACATGGCGACTGCGCCCTTTTCAAGAGCCTCACTCTTAGACATATTTTTTATTTCTAGGGCATGATTTTCCATAATCCAAGAGTTAACTAAAGTCTCAATCTTAGAAATTTGATCTTTAGAAATAGGATTAGAGGAATTAAAGTCAAATCGTAATTTATTAAAGGCTACTAAAGAACCTTTCTGTCCAACACTTTCATTAATAACTGATTTAAGTGCAGATTGTAATAAATGAGTAGCTGTATGATTTGCAGCAGCCTTAGCTCTATTAGAGGAGCTAACATTAGTCTTAACTTTTTGTCCAATAGTTAATTTTCCTTTTTTGATCGTTCCATAATGTAAAAAAACATTTTTCTTTCGCATGACATTATCAACCAAGACCTCAACATCGTTTGAAAATATCGTTCCAATATCACCAACTTGCCCACCAGATTCTCCATAAAAAGTTGTCTGATCAAGAACAATTAAAACTTTCTGACCTTCAGTTGCTTCCTTAACTAATGTTGAATCCAAGAATATACCCTTTATTTCAGCTTCCGAAAGGAGTGACTCATAACCATTAAAAACAGTTTTGTTAAAAAGATCTATTTCTCGCTCTAATGATCCCTCTAATGTCAAATCAATATTACTTGAAGCAGCTTTAGCTCTCTCTTTTTGTACATTCATTTCTTCTTCAAAACCCTTTACATCTACACTGATACTATGTTCTTCAGCAATTTCTACAGTAAGTTCTAGAGGAAATCCATAAGTATCATAAAGTTCAAAAGCTTTAAAACCAGAAATTAATTTCTGCCCTGAAGAAATTAACTCATCTAGCAATTTCTCTCCTCTTTCAAGAGTTTCCCTAAATCTTATTTCTTCAATTTTTATCTCATTCAAAATTAAATCATTATTATTTTCTAAATCAGGATAATTATTTTGCATTAAGTTAATTCCGACAGCAGCAATATGAGGTAAAAATTCATTTGTTATTCCTAATAATCTGCCATGTCTGACCATTCTTCTAATAAGCCTTCTTAATATATATCCCCTACCGAGATTACTTGCTGATACTCCATCAGAAATTAAATGAATAACAGCTCTTGTATGATCACCAATGATTTTTAAAGAAATTTTGTTTTTATCATCTGAAGAAAAATAATCAATATTTGCAATCTCACAAATTTTTTGAATAATAGGAAAAATTAAATCTGTCTCATAATTATTTTGCTTTTTTTGTAGTATTTGAGCCATCCTTTCAAGACCCATTCCTGTATCAATATTTTTAAATTTTAAATCTGTCAATTTTCCATTAGGATCACGATTATATTGCATAAAAACAAGATTATAAAATTCAATAAAACGATCTCCATCTTCTAAATCAATATTCTGCAGACCCTTTTCAGGATGAAAATCATAATAAAGTTCTGAACAAGGTCCACATGGACCTGTTTTGCCAGATGACCAAAAATTATCTTCCTCACCTAGTTTGACTATCCTATCTGGATGGATACCGATTTCATCTCTCCAAATTTTTGCAGACTCTTCGTCTTCGTGAAAAACACTCACAATTATATTTTCAACAGAAAGTTGATAAATATTAGTAACTAATTCCCAAGCCCATTGAATAGCCTCTCGTTTAAAATAATCACCAAAAGAGAAATTACCAAGCATTTCAAAAAAAGTGTGGTGTCTAGCTGTAACTCCAACGTTTTCTATATCGTTTGTTCTGATGCACTTTTGACTAGATGTAGCCCTTTTTGATGGTCTTTCTTTTAAACCTAAAAAAACTGGTTTAAAAGGTAGCATTCCAGCAATTGTGAGCATAACCGTAGGGTCATCTGGAATCAAAGATGCACTTGGAATGATTTTATGTAATTTTTCACTGTAAAATTTTAAAAAAGCATTTCTTATCTCATCTCCAGTAACTATTTGTTTAATTAATTGAGATGTCATTTATCCAGATTAAGAAGATTAAAAATTAAAGAAAAGCGTAATTTCGGTTATTTCGCAAAGATAATCACGCGAATTTATATTCTATATAACTAAAGTTAATTTATAAAGCTAATTATTCTATGATAGCCTCTGCCCAGACAACTAATTCTAAATTGGCACAAACTAATAACAAGTTGACGGTTCAATCTCAAAACTTTGCTGATGATTCTTGTGCCATAAGATCTTTGGATTGGGATCGCAGTAGATTTGATATTGAATTTGGTTTGAGAAATGGAACTACTTACAATAGTTTTATTATTAAAGGCGAGAAACTAGCAATCATTGATACTAGTCACGCAAAGTTCGAAGAATTATGGTTTGAAGAATTACTGAAAAAGGTAAATCCGCAAGAAGTTGATTATCTAATTACTAGCCATACAGAACCTGATCATTCTGGTTTAATAGGTAATCTTTTAGAATTAAACCAAAATATCACAGTAGTTGGATCAAAATTAGCTCTTAAATTTATTGAAGACCAAATACATATTCCCTTTAAACGTCTAGAGGTTAAGAGTGGAGAGTTTTTAAATCTCGGAACTAATCCTAATAGTGGTTTAGAACATAATATTGAATTTATAAGTGCACCAAATTTGCATTGGCCAGATACCATATTTTCATATGATCACAGCACAAATGTTCTCTATACATGCGATGCTTTTGGACTCCATTATTGTTCTGACGAATTTTTTGACACTGATCAAAAAGAAATATACGATGATTTCCGTTTTTATTACGATTGCCTCATGGGTCCAAACGCTAGAAGCGTTATGCAGGCAATTAAAAGAATAGATAAACTACCTGAATTAAAAACAATAGCTGTTGGTCATGGGCCTTTGCTCCATAATCAGGTCAATTTTTGGAAAGGAAAATATCTAGAATGGAGTAGCAATAAAAGCAAAGGCAATGATTTTGTGTCAGTCTGCTACATAAGCGACTATGGTTATTGTGATCGACTCAGTCAAGCGATATCTCATGGAATAAGTAAAGCAGATGCACAGGTTCAATTAATAGATTTAAGATCTTCTGACCCGCAAGAATTAACAAGTTTGATTTCCGAATCAAAAGCAGTAGTCGTTCCCACATGGCCTGTAGACTCAGATAATGAATTAAAAGAATCTCTCGGTACTTTATTTGCAGCACTAAAGCCAAAACAATTTACAGCAGTTTATGATTCATTTGGTGGAAATGATGAACCTATAGATTCCTTAGCAAATAAATTAAGAGAACTTGGTCAAAAAGAAGCTTTCTCTCCCTTAAGAGTTAAAAATATTCCAGATCCGATTGTTTATCAACAATTCGAAGAAGCTGGAACTGATTTGGGTCAATTGATCAATAAAAAGAAGAATATTGCCTCTATGAAGAGCCTTGATTCAAATTTAGATAAAGCGTTAGGTAGATTAAGTGGAGGATTATATGTAGTAACAGCTAGTCAAGGGGAAGGTTCGACATTTAGACAAAGTGCAATGGTCGCAAGTTGGGTTAGTCAAGCAAGCTTTTCACCACCAGGTATTACAGTCGCAGTAGCAAAAGATAGAGCTATTGAATCATATATGCAAGTTGGTAAAGGTTTTGTTGTGAATATCTTGAGAGAAGATAACTATCAAAAAATGTTCAGACACTTTTTAAAAAGATTTGCCCCTGGAGCTGATAGATTTGCGGATGTAGATGTAATTAGCAACATCGCTGAAGGAGGACCTGTTCTCTCAGATTCACTTGCCTTTTTAGATTGTAAAGTCAGTTCAAGACTAGAGACTCCAGACCATTGGATAATTTACGGAATTGTTGAAAATGGTAATGTTTCTGACTTATCATGTAAGACAGCAGTTCATCACAGAAAAGTTGCTAATCACTATTAGAAAATAAGTCTTTGAAATGTCAGATATTAATATAGGCTTAGTTGCAGAAAATCAAAATTTATCAGAATTTGAAATTACTGAAAATTTTTCTTGTGTAAGATTCTTAGACCAAAATAAAGAAAGATTTGAACTTGAATTTAACCTTGAAAAAGGAACCTCTTTTAATACTTTTTTTATTAGAAGTCATGAGGAACTTTTTATTATTCATCCACCTGAAAAACAATATTTAAATACCTTTAATAAAGTAATTTCCAGGTTTTGCGATCAATTTAAATTAGATAAAATCAACTTCATTTCTGGTCATATTAATCCCCAAATTATTGAAACTATAAAAAATATAAGTACCCAATTTCAAAACACAACTATTACTTGCTCTAATCCAGGTTATAAACTTATTAGCGAACTTTGGAATCAAAGAAATCCTAACTTAGAAAACTTTATTGAAATTCAATTACCTGAAATAAACATAATCAAAAAAGAACATAATTTAGAGTTAGATAACATTTCACTTGAGTTAATTCCTATACCAACAGCACGTTGGCCTGGTGGCCTGATAATTTATGAACGTAATCAAGAAATACTTCTTAGTGAAAAAATTTTCTCTGCACACATTGCAACTAAATATTGGTCTGAAACGAATCGAGTTAGTACAGAAATTGATAGGAAACATTTTTATGATTGCTTGATGGCACCAATGTCTAATCAAGTAGTATCAATAACTGAAAAAATTTCAGATTATGACATTAAAACTATTGCACCATTACATGGTCCCGCGATCGAATACAGCTTAAAAAGCTTTTTAAATGACTATATTAGATGGGGAGAGAATCTCTCAACAAATAATCCTAAGATCGCCCTGATATATGCAAGTGCATATGGAAATACAGCCTCAATAGGTGATGCATTGGCTAAAGGGATAAATAGAACTTCTGTAGAAGTTGAAAGTATTAATTGTGAATTTACACCTAATGATGTACTTGTAAAATCTATCCAAAATGCTGATGGATATTTAATAGGCTCACCAACATTGGGTGGGCACGCCCCTACTCCAATAGTTAGTGCACTAGGAACATTGTTAGCAGAGGGTAATAGAGATAAACCAGTGGGAATTTTTGGGAGTTTTGGCTGGAGCGGCGAAGCTATAGATTTACTTGAAACAAAATTAAAAGACGGTGGTTTTAAGTTTAGTTTTGACCCTATAAGGATTAAATTCAGTCCAAATAAACCAAAGATTAAAGAGTTAGAAGAAATAGGAACTCACTTTGGAAGAAAAATCATAAAAAAAGCAAAGAAAATACCCAGAAAATCAGATACAGGAATGATTACAAGCAAAACTGATCCAAAGCTACAAGCTCTTGGAAGAGTAATTGGTTCTCTTTGTGTCCTTACAGCCTCTAAAGGCAAAGATGAGAATAATATTAAAGGAGCTATGCTTGCATCTTGGGTTAGTCAAGCAAGTTTTTCTCCGCCCGGGTTAAGTATTGCAGTAGCAAAAGATAGATCGGTAGAGTCTCTTCTGCAAATAGGAGATTCATTCGCATTAAATATTCTTAGTGAAAAAGATTTTAAAGAACCTTTGAAAAGATTCACCAAGCCCTTTGCACCTGGAGAAGATAGATTTGAAGGAATAAATGTTGAATTAACTCCTAATGAGCAGATAATCATTCCTGAATCGCTCGCATGGTTAGATGCTTCTGTCAAAGAAAGAATGGAATGTGGGGATCATTGGGTAATTTACGCCGAAGTACAACACGGTAATATACTAAAATCCGATAGTCTAACGGCAGTTCATCACCGCAAAACAGGTGCTAACTACTAAATTTATTTATCTAATTTATGTCTGAAACAAAAGATCTAATAATCATTACAGCTAGTTGTGGTAAAAATCTAGAACTCTCTCAAAAATTTCTTGAAAAAAGTAATGAACTTAAAATAAGTTCTGAAATTTTAGATCTTACCACTTTTGATATTCCATTATTTAATCCAAGAATTCATGGCAAAGAAAATATTCCAAATGAAATAAAAGAATTAAAAAAAAAGCTTTTCAAGATTGAAAAGTGGGTGATTTGCGCGCCTGAATATAATGGATCTATACCTCCCATTCTCTCAAACTTCATAGCATGGCTCTCAATTTCGGGAGATGACTTTAGGAATTTATTTAATGGTCAACCGATTGCAATTGCGACATTTTCTGGTGGCATAGGGTTAGAACTGCTGACTTCATTACGTATTCAACTAGTGCATTTAGGAAGTCAAGTATTAGGGAGACAACTTTTGTCTTCATATAGTAAACCTATAGATACAAAAACTATTGAAGATATTATTCAAAGACTTTTACAAATGAAAAAATTGAAAACATAAACTTCAAAACAAAAAATTCTTATCAATTTTTTTCATTCCAAACTTTTAAAATTTCTTTAGCCATAGGAAGCGCATGTACCGAACCTCCACCAGGAGTATTCTGTGCAAAAGCGACTACAATCAACTCACTCTTTTCCGAAGGAGCAAAGCAAACGAACCAAGCGTGATCTAAGCCACCTTCACCATCTTCAGCAGTTCCTGTTTTACCTGACACTGGAGGAAAATTTGAAACTCCATAATTAATTGATACTCCTGTGCCGGACTCCACTACTTTCCTGAGACCACTTTTTATCAACTGAATATTATTTGAGTCAATATCGATTTTTGTAAGTTTTTTATCTGAAAGATTTTCTTCTTCTTTTTTAACTAAATAGGGAGTAACTAAATAACCTCCATTTGCAATTGCAGCATATGCTCTAGCAATTTGAATAGGGGTAACTTGTACAACAAATTGTCCAATAGACATACTCGCAATATCTTCTGGAACCCAAGGGGTTCTTCCTGGTTGCCCCCATCCTCTGCCTTCTTTAGCCCATTCACTACTCGCTACAAATCCGATATTTTCTTGTTCAGAAATTTCAATTCCAGATAAAGAATTAAAACCAAGCTTTCGTGAGACCTTATAAATTTCATCAACTCCTACTCCATAACCTACTTGATAAAAAAATGTATTACTAGAAACTCTTAAGGCATCTTCATAACCTATTACCCCAAATCCTAAATCATTATGCTCTCTAAAACATTGGCTCCCATAAGTTATACATGGTTTCGTATCTAACATGGTTTCTCTGGGGAATTTTCCACTTTCCAAGCCAGCTAAAGCCGTTACAATTTTCCAAACGCTTCCTGGATCGTAGGCATTTAATGCTCTATTAAATAAAGGTTTTGCAGGAGAATTAAAAAGTTTATTATATTCTTCCTCAGGTTTAAAATCCTTTGAGAAAAAGTTTAAATCAAATGTAGGTTTACTTGCCATTGCTCTTATTGCACCATCTCTTGGATCCATTACTATTATGGCTCCAGCTTTTTTATCTTTAAGAACTTCCTCAGCAACTAATTGTAGATTAAGGTCAATTGTTAGTTCAATATCATTACCTTGTACTGGAGGTTTTATACCCAATGATCTTTGAAATTTTCCTAATGAATTCACTTCAACCATTTCTCCACCCCATTCACCTCTTATGTCCTCTTCGTAAACATATTCAATTCCAGTTCTACCGATTAAGTCATTTAATTTATAACCATCCTTAGATAAGAATTTATATTCTAATTCAGTAATTGGCTGAGTATACCCAATTACATGGGCAGCAAGGGATTCATAAGGATAATTTCTAATTAATTTGGTAGCTATTTCAAAACTAATTAAATTACCTTCATTCTCCTGAAATTTTATTAATTGATCTACATTTAAATCCTCAAGAATAACTACTGAAAGTTTCTGATTTTTAAGACCATCAGAGTATTTTTTTTGAATTACATTACTATCAATATTTAACAATTTAGAAATACTTGATTTATGTTTTTCCCAATTACTTTTATTAACAGATTGAGGCTTTATTATTAAAGAATATTTAACTCTACTATCTGCTAAAACATAACCATTTTTATCAAGTATTCTGCCGCGAATTGGCTGTGAAGAAATAACTCTGATCCTATTCTCATCAGACATCTTCTTAAAAGATTCATAATTTAAAAGTTGTAAAAAAATTAACCTAAATAGTATTAATAAAAATGAAACAGAAGAAAAAATAAGTAAGACTAGAGGTTGTCTTTTTAATGAAAAAAGGTTTTTATTTGGACTTGTTTTTATCAAAAATATAAATTTTATTTAAATATTGTTTTTTCCAATAAAGCAATAGTTGATTTTATTTCTTTAAGTTTTTCGATTAAATCTTTATAGTCACTATCTTGATTGTTAAAAATAAACTCATCATTTGCAAGATTATTTGAATTCAAATTTCCACTCATAAAATTTTTCCTTATTTTAACCAATTATTTCAATTGTTATCATCTTAATGAAAAAATTTATTTTTTCAAAATTTTAATAACTTAGATACTTAAAAAATATCAAAAACTAATTAATTTAATTGATCTATATTGTGTTCAAAATAAGGATTACAACTATTCTTTGATATCCCTAAAGACCATCCAATAAATGAAGAAATAAATATTATGATGATAAACGGCATAATTGCTTGTTGAGTATTTACAAGGCTAAACCATTCCCTCCAGCTACTAAAAAATCTTTCTCTTTGAAATTTTCTTTTTTCATTTTCTAATAATCTCGCTTTTTTGGCGAAAGATTTTGTTACCCACTTTTCGAAAGGAATCTTTTTTATAATCGCCATCTTTCTCTCCACTTCTAATAATTGTCCGGAACTGAGATGAGGATGAAATGTACTTATCAATTCAAGAGTTTTTAAAAACATCTCAACAGTTGCATCTTTTATGAGCTTTTGCTCATGACTTAAATCAGCCCACTCTATCTCTGGATAAAAACGGTTTCTGTTTGGTGAAATTTGATCATCTGACATTTGACCAGGTTCTCTGAGCCATCTATTAGTATTTTCATCAAATCTCCGCCAATATAGAAAAGGATTAATAAAAATTGTTTTACCAGATACTTTTACTACATCTTGTTGAAGATGATTAGTTATCTTTCTTTCAGAATTTTTCGATTTTATCAAAAGTCTAAATTAATAATCTAATTAAAGATTATCTTTTATTCACTATTTTTCCATAAATATAAAAAAATTATCCCATAAATATTAAGTTATTGATAACTGCCAACGCTTTTTTAAATAATTACAGTATTCACATTTTAAGGAAGGTTTAGGGAAAACATCCGAACGTAATAAATTAACCGTATCAATTATCTTATTTTCTACCCATGAAGTAGAACAATCTAATTTAATTAGATTTACATCAAAATTTAATTGGTTATTAAATAACTCTTCATTTTTCTTCCCATTGAAATATAAAAGATAAGCTTCTTTAGCCACTTGAAAACCGTTTTTTTTAAATAGCCACTGATACATTTCTAATTGTCTCTTATAAGCTTTTGCATATTCGTATTTATTAAAAGTCTCAGACCAATCAAAATTATTTCTAGATGTTGCTTTTACATCAACGATAATAAGATCACCATTTTTTTTCTGCCAAATATCATCCACAGCTCCACCAAAATCATAGTTATGTTCAACTGACATATATCTTATCCCTTGGAAATTACTCCTCCAACGTTCTAAATCTTTGTGTTGGAAAGGTACAGCATCAATTCCATATTCAATAAATAAAGGGTGCGGCTCCTGAATTTTTCTATAATAATCAAATTCATTTTTACACAAATTATCTACAGCTATATTTAAAGTAAATGGTAACGATGGCGGTTTTATTTGATATTTTTTATCAAGTACACAACATCTTGGACAACTAAGATATTTCTCAACAGTAGATCGACTTAGTTTAATAATCTCACTCATTACCTTTTAAGTCACATTAAAAAACTTTTTAACCATTTTGACTCCAGTATGGATGGTAGCAACTATCTTCAACTGGAATTAATTTAGTTAAGGGTAATTCAACATCGACGTTTGTTGTTTGTGGAATACCCAACATATTATAAGAACCTTGATAACAAGAATATTTTTTGAATTTTTAAAAAAATTATCTTCTTTGAACATTCTTGATATATGCCAATAGAATTTAAATTATATATATATTCTACTAATTGCCAAGAATTTTATCCTTTTTTATCATTTACTAAATACAAAAAAGGCTTAGTGCGTTCTATTAAATTTTTACCTCTTGAAAACGACTGGTATGATTGGTTTCTTTCAATAAGGCAGTTTGGCAGCAAACCGCATAAATGAGGATATACTACCTTCTTACCCATAAACTATTCCCACTCAATAGAACCTCCTGATTTTGCCCCTTGAAACTCATTGATATCATTGGATTTATAAAAATAAAATTTCCACGTAAAACCCACGTAAAACTCAAAAGTTCTATTGTTGATGAAATAAGGCAATTTTCCGTCACTCCCACTCAATAGTGCCTGGAGGTTTGCTTGTGATATCATAAACAACCCTATTAACTGAATGTACTTCATTAACAATTCTATTAGAAATTCTTTCTAAAATCTGAAAAGGAATTTTGGACCAGTCTGCTGTCATACCATCTTCACTAGATACACAACGTAAAACTATTGGCCATGCATAAGTCCTTTTATCACCCATAACACCTACTGTTTTTACAGGTAGCAATACTGCAAAAGCTTGCCAAATATCATTGTAAAGACCTGCTTTTTTAATTTCGTCTCTTACTATCCAATCTGCATCTCTTAAACAATCAAGTTTTGCATTATTTACCTCTCCTAAAATTCTTATAGCTAATCCTGGTCCTGGGAATGGATGCCTTTTTATAATTTCATCCGGCAAACCTAAAGCAGCTCCCACTTTTCGGACTTCGTCCTTAAAGAGTTTTCTTAATGGCTCAACTAATTTAAATTGTAAATCTTTTGGCAATCCACCTACGTTATGATGACTCTTTATTTTTACAGCTATTCTTTCACCAGTCTTAGGATCAATGTTTGTACCAGCACTTTCAATAACATCAGGATAAAGAGTACCTTGGGCTAAATACTGAAATGGTCCCAATCTATTGCTTTCCTCCTCAAATACTCTAATAAATTCTTCACCTATAATTTTCCTTTTTTGTTCTGGATCAGTAATCCCTTTTAATTTGGCAATAAACCTTTCCCTTGCATTAATATATTCAACTTTTATATGGAACTTCTTATCAAAGAAATTCATTAAAAATTCTGGTTCACCTTTTCTCATGAAGCCTTGATCTATAAACATACATGTAAGCTGATTTCCAATTGCTTTATTGAGAAGAAAAGCAAGAGTTGAGGAATCAACTCCCCCAGACAAGGCAAGTAAAACTTTTTTATTGCCAACTTGCTCTCTTATCCTAGGAATAGTTTCCTCTATATACGTTTCGGTTGTCCAATCAGCCTCACAACAAGAAATTTTATAAACAAAATTTTTAATTACCGTCATCCCAAATTCTGAATGAATAACTTCAGGGTGAAATTGTACGCCAAATAATTTCTTTACATCATTTGAAATTGCTGCATGGATTGTATTTTCGGTATGAGCAATTTTATTGAATCCATTAGGCAAACAACTAATAGAATCTCCATGACTCATCCACATAATTGATTTATCTTCTACATCAGTAAGGAGGTCAGATTCTTGGTCTATGTTTATTGGTGCTCTACCATATTCAGCTTTTTTGGTAGCTGAAATAACAGATCCTCCAAGTTCTTTGACCATTAATTGCATTCCATAGCATATGCCAAAAATAGGGATTCCTAAATTAAAAATTTTTTTATCACAACTAGGAGCATTTTGTTCATATACAGAATTTGGGCCTCCACTCAAAATGATCCCTTTAGGATTAATATTTTTAATTTCTTCAATTGAAATATGATTACTTACTACAAGAGAAAATACATTAGTTTCTCTAATTCTTCTTGCAATCAATTCAGAATATTGAGATCCGAAATCTAGTATTAATATTGAAGGATCTCGTTCTTTTTTTAAAGATGTTTGACTCATGTATAAAAGTTAACTCAATTTATTTACAAAAGCATAATGAGTTACAAATTAATCTCATTGAAAATAAGAGATATGCTTATTACCATAAATTCCAGCCCACCTTATTTTCCTTTTTCTATCAAAAATGATTGATGCGATTTCCATATCAGATTTTACATACCTATTTACATAGGTAAAAGAACGCTTTTCAATCGTATTTGATAAAGTCTTGAATAATTTATCAGCTAAAGATTTATTAAATCTTTCAAGGAAAAGTAAAGCATTCTCAAGATTATCTAACTGAGATAATTCAACTATGATTTCAGGTGGCACCTTTACTTGAACTGCTAAATAAACAAGAATTTCAATTCTTGCATCAGCTAAATGATTGTGTGTATGAAAAATACCACCTGCTAATTTAATTAATTTCCCGTGATAACCAAAAAGAATTACAGTTTTAACTTTTTTTATTGCAGCATCAACTAATAATGGTCCTATCCAATTTCCAATTTTGATAATTGGCAAATTTACATTACAAGTTTTAGCCAAATTCAACCCATTTTCACCAATAACAAAAACAACTGAACCTTTAAAATCATTTTGAACTAACTTTGCAAGATTAATTTTAGCCTCTTCTAATTGATCAGGTGAAGCACTCGAATAAGTCTCAGCAGAAGTACCAATAATAGATAATCCATCAACAATACCAAATGACTTATTACTAGTTCTTTCCGCTAAAAACTCTCCATTTGGGAAAATAATTTCTAATTTCAAATTAAAGCCCTTAGGAATACTGTCTAATAAATTTTCGTATAACACTTCTTTTGCGAAATTAGAAATGCATATCTCTGATGTATCTTCTTTTATACCTACACCATATCCTGCAATAATATTTATTGGAATTGATTGAACAGGATTATTAAAAGGAATTTCTTCTAGAGAGGCTAATGTCCATATTTCTAAGTTTTGGGTAATATCAAGATCTAGGCCAGACTTTGCAAAGGTGATTCCTAATGCATGAGAATCATCTTTAAGAAAACCTACGGAATGAATCTCAATTTTTATTTCTTTTTTTTCATTAGGAATTTTTATTAGTTCATAATTCTCAAATGGTAACCCTACTAGTTTTTTTAATGCTGATCTAGCAGCTCCAGCAACCCACAAAGGTAAAGAAAATCCTTTTTTCAAATCAAGTAATTGAAAAATATATAATGAGAACTAATCTAAGAATGACCTATTTAACCAAAAGTGGCCATACAACAAAAATTATCATTGATGATTCCTGGACCCACACCAGTTCCAGAAAAAGTTTTGCAAGCATTAAGTAAACATCCAATAGGCCATCGCAGTAAAGAATTTCAAGATCTCGTAGAAAGTACTACTAAGAATTTACAGTGGCTTCATCAAACTCAAAATGATGTTCTAACAATCACTGGTAGTGGGACTGCAGCAATGGAGGCTGGAATAATAAACACCTTAAGTAGAGGAGATAAAGTAATTTGTGGAGAAAATGGAAAATTTGGCGAAAGATGGGTAAAAGTTGCTAAAGAATTTGGTCTTGAAGTAATAAAAATTGCTTCCGAATGGGGGACTGCACTTGATCCAGAAGAATTCAAAAAGGTATTAGAGGAAGATAAACAAAAAGAAATAAAGGCGGTTATTTTGACCCATTCTGAAACCTCAACAGGCGTAATTAATGATCTAAAAACTATAAGTTCATATATTCGCATACACAACACAGCATTATCAATTGTTGACTGCGTTACAAGTCTTGGAGCTTGCAATGTTCCTGTAGATGAATGGAAATTAGATATCGTTGCTTCAGGATCACAAAAGGGATATATGATACCTCCAGGGCTCAGTTTTATAGCAATGAGCCAAAAAGCATGGGAAGCTGCAGAAAAATCTAATTTACCAAAGTTTTATTTAAATTTAAAATCCTACCGAAAAAGTCTTTTAAGTAACAGTAATCCATATACACCAGCAGTTAATTTAGTTTTTGCTTTAGATGAAGCTTTAAAAATGATGAGAGAAGAAGGCCTAGATAACATTTTCCTCAGACACAATAAACACAAATTAGCTATGAGCAATGCTATGAAGGCTTTAAACCTAAAATTATTTGCTGATGAAAAATATTTAAGTCCTTCTATTACTGCAATAAAAACTGAAGGTATGGATGCTGAAGAATTTAGAAAAACAATAAAGAAAAATTTCGATATATTACTCGCTGGTGGTCAAGACCATTTGAAGGGGAAAATATTTAGAGTCGGACATTTAGGCTATGTTAATGACAGAGATATTATCACGGTAGTTTCTGCTATAAGTAATACACTTCTCGAACTCGGTAAAATTACTACCCAACAAGCTGGTGAAGCATTACTTGTGGTATCAAAATATCTCGAGGGGAGTTAAGTTAAGTGCCTGGCTCTTCAACATTTCCGCCTAACTCAACAATCTTTTTTCTAAGAACGATTGATTTTTTTTCATCACCTTTGGTTTGAGCTATTGCAAGGGCAAACTCTAATTTTTCAAGCTGGTGACCACCCTCAAAAAAAGATAATTTTTTCTTTATTCTGTTTTTATTATCTTTATATGAAATTTGTGAAGACATAAAAATTCATGCTTTAGTTTATATTATGCCAACAAAAGGGGACATTACGAGAGGAAAACAAAAATATTATTTGACTATAAACTTAAACAAAAAAAATTTTTTCTAATATTATGATCAAACATCTTTCAAATTTATGCCTAACATAAATCTAATCTATTATATTTTTGCAGGTTGTATTTTTGGAGCATTAGCTCTAAAAACAGGTATTCCTGCGGCTCCTCTAGCAGGTGCTTTAATAGGCGCAAGCATACTAAGCATAAGTGGCAAAGTTGACATCGCGGAGTGGCCAATCGGAACAAGAACAATTTTAGAAATTGGAATTGGAACAGTCATTGGCACATCATTAACAAAAGAATCATTAGTTGATATTCAAAATTTATGGAGACCAGCGATATTAATAACTTTTACTCTAGTTATTACTGGATTAGCAATTGGTTTGTGGACAAGCAGATTACTTAAAATAGATATTATTACAACAATTCTAGGAGCTGCACCAGGAGGTATTAGCGGAATGAGTCTTGTAGGATCTGAATACGGTGTAGGACCTGCGGTAGCAACTTTACACGCTGTCAGATTGATCACTGTACTCTTAATTCTCCCTTTAGTTGTAAAATGCTTGAATATATTTGGAGTGATTAAATCTTAAATTTCTATAGACATATTCACAAAAAAAGATATTTTTAAATAGAAGATAAAAGCCTAATGCAAAGACTTAAGAAGAAAAATCTAATACCATTAGCGTTGGGAATTCTCACTCCTCTGACCCTTACTACGCCAAGAGTAAATGCAAGTGCATTTGGAGCGGAAATTTTTTGTACTATGAGAGACGGCGGAAATGACCATGAAAGTAGTTGGGATGCAGCTTATACGTATATAAAAAAACAAAAGGGCGGATTATTTAAAGTTTCACCTAAAAATGCAGCAGCGCAAATTACTGAAACAGTTATAAGAGAAAGAGAAAAATTTAGTTATTGCGTTGAATATTTAGATAATCTTCATCCAAATAGAAAACTAATGCGAGATTTAGAAAAAGAAGAAAAAAGAAAAGAAAAAGAGGCAAAAGATAGAGAAAACAAAAGAAAAAAATTAGAAAAAGAATTAGAAGAGACTAATGAAAAAATTTCTGAAGAATTTACTGATGAAACACTCGATAGATATAGTTATTAATAAAATTAAAAAAAATAATTATTTTTTCTAAATTTTATAAATGCTATTTTGTATCTAAACACACTAAATCGCATTTTTACAGGCAAATTCGGGTTAAAAAGCATAATTAAATGTTGACTTTTAATATATTCAAGCGATTATTTATTTAACTAAATATTCTGAATGCATATTAATGATGCGGTTTTTTTAGAGGATTTATGTCCTAAGTTCAGATTGAGACAGTGGCGAAAATCTATTCATAAGTTTACTGGAAAAAGTTGTATATATTGCGGAAAACCATCTGAATCTATTGATCATGTAATACCACGAAGCCAAGGAGGATTAAGTACAACAGAAAACTGCGTCCCTGCATGTCTTTCATGTAATGGAGATAAATCAGATGAAAATGCTTTGTTTTGGTATAGGAAGCAAAAATTTTATGATCCCCGAAGAGCAATGGCTATAAGAGCTTGGTTAGAAGGAGATTTAAGATTAGCTATTAGATTACTTCAATGGGCTAATCCTAATTTTAAGTTAAAAAATAAAAACCATATAAAAGATGAATCAGAATATAAAGCAGCTTGACTACCAAACATTACATATTTTTCTAGAGTTATAAGTCTTACATATATTTTCCAATTCTTTTGGAGATTCTGGGAATATTAAAATTGTCGAAAATGAAATAAGAAAAACAAATAACTTTTGATAGAATTTAAAATTAACTAAACTTACTTTTTTCTCTACAAGAAGAGGGTAGCTTTTGCTAATACAGAAAGTTTTTGATTTTAAATCGGGCTCAAGAGCTGTCTTCATTATTTATTAATACATATGTACTACTTTAACCCAATATGAATAAACCTGCAAGTTTACTTGGAAGTAAAAATAAATTTTTAATCTTGGGATGTGGTTTCAGCGGTAGTTTTTTTGCAAAAACTATTAGAAAATTGGGTTGCACTGTTTTAACAAGCTCAAGATCTGCAAGCAAAGATCCAAATAGTTTTACTTTCAACAGTGAAAACGGTGTGTTTCCTGATGAGGAAATTTTTGATGGAGTCACGCATATTCTTAGTTGCATACCTCCTGACAAAAATGGTAATGATCCAGTATTAGAAAGCTTTCAAAGTAAACTACAAGATTTACCCCTTAAATGGGTTGGATATTTGTCTACCACAGGAATATATGGAAACACCGAAGGTGGTTGGGTTTCTGAGTTAGATCAGCCTAATCCTTTTCAAAAAAGAAGCCTTAATAGATTAAATTGTGAAAAAAAATGGATTGAATCTAGTTTGCCCGTGCAAATTTTTAGATTGCCTGGGATCTATGGACCTGGAAGATCCACGTTTGAAGCAATCAAAAATCAAAAAATTCGTGTTATTTTAAAAAATGCTCAAGTATTTTCAAGGGTTCATGTTGCCGATATTACACATGCGATTATTTTTTTATTACAAAATAAGGATAATTTAAAGTTTCACCAAATCATTAATATTGCAGATGATGAACCCTGTTCTCAGATAGAAGTTATTCAATATTGCTACGATTTACTTGGTTTAACGATGCCAAAGCCAATATTATTTGAGGATGTAAAGGATGAATTATCACCTATCGCTCAATCTTTTTGGATGGAAAATAGAAGAGTTTCTAACAAACTTTTATGCGAAACACTTGGATATAAACTAATTTATAAAAACTATAAATTAGGGTTAAAAAATTGCTATCTGAATAGTCAAAAAATATATTAAAACTTTTTATGAATTTTCAAAATACAAATAAAATATTGAATATAGTATTAAGCGTCGGGGATGAGTCAGGTATTGGACCTGAAATAATCTTAAAAGCACTTTGTTCTAATCAGATACCAAAAAATATTGACTTTATATTAGTTGGATCAAAAAAAAATCTACAAAATACATATGAATACCTTAGATCATTAGGATTGGAAAACCTTGCAAATCCTAAAAATTTCAAGATACATGATCTCGAAATTTCTTCATCAGGTAATGACCCTAAATCAAGTTATGGCAATTCAAGTTTCCAATATTTAACAAAAGCAATAGAAATTGTAAAACAATCTCCCAATTCAGCACTTGTCACTGGACCAATTTGCAAAAAATCATGGTCTCAAGCAGGTCATTACTTCTCTGGTCAAACTGAAGTACTAGCAAAATCATGTGGAGTAAAAAACGTTGGCATGTTATTCACAGCTAAATCACCAATTACAGGTTGGAGATTTAATACTTTATTAGCTACAACCCACATAGCCCTCTCTCAGGTTCCCAAGAAATTAACTGCAGAATTAATCCACTCTAAATTGGATCTTTTCAAAGATTTTTGTGATACCTATACTGATAAACCTATTTTAAAAGTAGCAGGATTAAACCCTCACGCCGGCGAAGAGGGTATTTTAGGTCATGAAGAGAAAGATTGGCTTAATGATGCATTAATTACTTGGAATGAAAAGAATAGAGGTATTGAATTATCAGGCCCTTTATCACCAGATAGTTGCTGGAATTCTTCTGTAAAAGCATGGAATGACAAAAATGCTGAAAAGCATGATGGCATTCTTGCTATGTATCATGATCAAGGTTTAATCCCAATGAAAGTGATAGCTCTTAATTACTCAGTCAATACCACAATCGGTTTACCTTTTATAAGAACATCTCCTGATCATGGAACGGGATTTGATATTGCTGGCAAAGGAATTGCTCAATGTCAAAGCATGATTGAGGCTATCAAGGCTGCCGTAGAAATGACTAACAATTCAAGACTGCTTAACACGCATTAAAACTTGACCAAATTCAACTGGAGTTCCATTTTCAACGAGAATCTCTACTATTTCAGCATTAAATTCAGATTCAATTTCATTCATTAACTTCATTGCTTCCAAAATACAAATGGTTTGACCAACCTTAACGTTATTCCCTACTTCGACGAATGGCTCCTCATCAGGCGCTGCAGCCCTATAAAATGTCCCAACCATAGGTGAAGTAATTTCAGTTAGATCAGAACGTCCTGGAGGCGCCACCTGAGTTGCTTCAGGCTCATTAACAACAGGAATATTATTATTAATAGTTTTTTGATTAGCAATTGTTTGCTTATCAAATGAAGTATTAGAAACTAAATTATCAATAACTTGGTTCTGACCAAATACATTCCTTTTTATTTCGAGTTTAAAATCTTCTCCCTCTAGCGAGAACTCTTGTATATCACTTGTAGAGATTTTCTCTATTAAGCGATTTAAGTCATCATGATCTAATTTCATAGCCTTTAATTTTCACGTCCAAGATAACTATCGTTACGAGTGTCAACTTTAATCATTTCTCCCACAGAAATAAATAAAGGAACCATAACTTGAGCACCTGTTTCTAGAATAGCTGGTTTAGTGCCCCCAGAAGCAGTGTCCCCTTTAACTCCAGGATCAGTCTCTGTAACTTTTAATGTGATTGATATTGGAAGTTCTACTTCTAAAACTTTACCATTATGAAAAATCACGTTAACCTCCATTCCTTCTTTCAAATACTTGGCGCCCTTACCAATTTGTTCTGAGGAAAGTCTCGTCTCCTCAAAACTTGTCATATCCATAAAAACATAATCTCCAGACTCCACATAAGTATGTTGCAGGTTAGACTTCTCAAGGATAGCCTGCTGTACTGATTCTCCGGCTCGGAAAGTTTTTTCAACCACGTTGCCGCTTTGAACTGATTTTAATTTTGTTCGCACGAAAGCAGAACCCTTACCAGGCTTGACATGTAGAAATTCTACAACACGCCAAACTTGTCCATCCAATTCAATGGTGGTACCTGTGCGAAAATCGTTACTGGAAATCATTCCTGTATTACATCCCCAAGGATCATAAACCTGCAAGAGTACTATGCAAAAATTCTTATCAAATCAGAACAAACTTTTCTTAATTTTTACAATCATAATTTTACAGGTTTTTTTCTTGAAACCCATTCAAGTTCTAGCTGATTTGCCTACTGGAAATGCGGTTAAAGACCCTAATGCTATCCTTCGAAACGCACTCCCTATCAAGCAAGTTGAATTGCAAGAAATTCAACACAAATTAGAAGAAACTAGTGACCTTGTTAGAGGGGGAAGATGGCCCGCTCTCACGAAAACTGTTACAAAATGTCAATCTTTACTAAAAAAATACCAAGGTCGAATTATCAAAGATTTACCAAACGATAAAAAGAAAATTGCTGAAAAAACATTTTTAGAACTCAAAGAAAATTTTGATAGCCTTCAAGAGCATTCCAAAGCAAAGAATAAGTACTCATTTGTAACGACCCGCAAAGAAGCTTTAGATAAAATAGGTGGAATAGAAGAATATTTCCTGCCAAATCAATTTCCCTACGATATTCCAGAAGAGTTTGATGATCTTCCAAGATTGCTTGGCAGAGCAAAAGTCAACATTAAAACCTCCAAAGGAGAAATGAAAGCTATTGTAGATGGATTTAACGCCCCACTTACAGCAGGAGCATTTGTAGATTTATCTTCAAAGAATTTCTATAAAGATTTACCTATTAATAGAGCAGAAGAATTTTTTGTATTACAAACAGGTGATCCCATTGGTGAAGCAATTGGTTACATAGATCCCGATACTAATGAAGAACGTCACGTTCCTCTAGAAATTAGAATTCCTGGTGAAAAAGAAACTTTTTATAATCAAACTTTTGAAGACTTAGGTCTTTACACAGAGACGCCAACATTACCTTTCGCAACACTTGGAACTCTGGGGTGGTCTCATTCAAGTACGGCAGTTGATGATGGGTCATCGCAATTTTTCTTTTTCTTATATGAAGCAGAATTAAATCCAGCAGGTCGAAATCTAATTGATGGAAGGAATGCTGCCTTTGGTTATGTTATAGAAGGTTTTGATGTATTAGAGGAGCTAACCAAAGATGACACAATAATTTCGATAGATGTTTTAGATGGGATCGAAAACCTTAAATTAAATGCGTAAAGAAACATTAGAAGATATAGGGGAAAAAGAATTAATTAATAGGCTTAGAAAGTTTATGCCTAAGAATCAAGCCTTAGATGATTGCGCTTTAATCAAAGCTAAAAATAATGACTTACTTGTCAATAATGATTCTTTAGTTGAAAATATCCATTTCAATGATCTTACTATTTACCCTAAAGACCTTGGATGGAAAGCAGTTGTGAGCAACATCTCTGACTTAATATCCAGTGGCAGTAAGAAAACGATAGGAATTTCAATAAGCTTAATCCTACCTGCTAAAACTGAGTGGTTCTGGGTTGAAGAGTTATATAAAGGAATTAATAAAGCTTTAAAAAAATATGGCGGAATAATTCTTGGGGGAGATTGCTCAAAGGGTAATCAAAAAGCCATATCAATAACAGCCTTAGGGATTCAAGGCGAACTCGAATTACGAAGAGAAGCATGTAAACCAGGAGAAATCATTTTAACTACAGGGATTCATGGTCTTAGCAAATTAGGATTTATGATACAGAGTAAAATGAATTTCGATAATAATATTTCTCTTAATGAAAGATTAATCAGTAAGTCCATCGAACATTTTTGTCGCCCTAAAGTTTACCCAAATTTTTTAAAAAATCTCCTTAAAACTCGTTCAAATAAAAAAATAAAAAAATTAGGATGTACAGATAGTAGTGATGGGCTATTTCAAGCTGTGAAAGATTTAGCAATGGCTAGCAAATGTAAAGCAATTTTAAATTATGAAAAAATACCTAAAGATAAGGATTGGCCAAAAGGAGATAAATGGGATGAATATTATTTTTTTGGAGGTGAAGATTACGAATTAGTTTTCTCATTGCCCAAAAAATGGGCAAGAAATTTAATAAGCCTAGATAAAAATATTTATGAAATTGGCTATTTCGCTAATGGTGAATCATCAGTAGAATTTAGAGAAAATAAGAAAAGTGCATTGTTAAAAAATAAACCTTTTAAGCACTTTTAATTATTCCCAATTTTTAGCAACAATTTCTGCTAAATCTACAACTCTCTGGCTATAACCCCACTCGTTGTCATACCATGCAAGGACCTTAACAAGATTATCTCCGATACACATAGTTAGGTCACTATCTACAATTGATGATTCATTTGTACCTGCATAATCGCTTGAAACTAAAGGTTCATCACCGTACTTAATAATTCCCTTCATTGAACCTAAAGATGCTTCCTTAAGGGCATTATTTACTTCTTCGCTTGAGACAGATTTAGAAGATTCGAAAACGAAATCTACAGCGGAAACGTTAGGTGTAGGGACCCTCATTGCAATACCAGTCAATTTGCCTTTCATTTCTGGATAAACCAGTGCAACTGCTTTAGCAGCTCCTGTAGAAGTTGGAACGATATTAGTCGCAGCAGCCCTCGCCCTTCTTAAATCTCTATGACTATTATCTAGAATTCTTTGATCACCTGTATAACTATGAATTGTAGTCATTAGACCTTTATTAATCCCAAAGGTTTGGTCTAAAACTTTCACTACTGGAGCTAAGCAGTTGGTAGTACAACTAGCATTACTCAAAATATCATAATCTTTATGATTATATTTATCAGCATTAACTCCAACTACATAAGTACCCACACCATCTCCTTTGCCTGGAGCGGTTAAGATGACTTTTTTTGCTCCCACTTCTAAGTGCTTGCTTGCACCAATATCTGTATTAAAAACTCCAGTTGATTCAATAACTAAATCTACACCCCAGTCTTTCCAAGGGAGATTCAATGGATTTCTATCAGAGAAACATTTAATTGTCTTGTTATTTATTACAAAAGTGTCATCAGTATACTGAATATCAACACCATCAAGTTGGCCAAGGACTGAATCGTATTTTAAGAGATGAGCATTAGTTTTTGGATCTGAAGTTACGTTAATACCAACTACTTCAATATTGGTGTAAGCACCTCTACTGAGCCAACAACGCATAAAGTTTCGACCAATTCTGCCAAATCCGTTAATTGCAACACGCAAAGTCATAACTAAAAATTTCTAAATGATTAACCTAAGTTGCTGATCATACTGAACTTTGTGCAATAACGTAAGGTTTTTTTAATTTATTAAGCAAATAAGTCTAGTTTTGTATTAATTCCAGAAAAAAAATCATTTTTTTTTAAGAATAAAACCCAAAATTTTACTTTGAAGTTATTTTAATTTAAGGAAAAGACAAACATTGGATAAAGAATTAAGACCTGAAAATCATTTTCATTTTATTGGAGTAGGTGGAATTGGAATGTCAGCAGTTGCAATGGGTTTATTGAAAAAAGGTTATTCAATTTCAGGTTCTGATTTAGTTAAAAACAATGAGACTAATAAATTAGAAAAATTAGGTGCAATTATCTTTAATTCTCAAATTGGGCAAAATATTGAATTTATAACCTCAAAATATAACAACAAATTGATTAATTTTGTTGTAAGTACAGCTATCAAGCCAGAAAATAAAGAATTAATGTACTGTAGAGAAAAAAATTTTCCAGTGAGACATCGTTCAGAGATTCTTGCACTTTTAATGCAGTCTTATACTGCAGTGGCTGTAGCAGGCAGCCATGGAAAAACATCTACCAGTACATTTCTTTCTACACTGCTTGAGTTATGTACACATAATTCTTCTTCAATAACTGGGGGAATAATTCCTATCTACGATTCTAATTGTCATATAGAAGATACAAAATTCTTAGTAGCTGAAGTTGATGAATCTGATGGCACAATAAATAAATATAAATCTGATATTGGAATAATTAATAACATTGATTTTGATCATTGTGATCATTTCTCTGATTTAGGAGAAGTTATATCTTCTTTCAAAGATTTTGCTAAAAATTCTAAAAAATTACTAATTAATTTTGATTGTGAAATTACGCGGAATAATTTTTATTCTGAGAGTAAATGGTCTAACACTACACCAATCAACGTGGCTTATGCCTTAATTCCTACTGATATAACTGAAAGTCATACAATTGGAAAATATTATGAAAATGGAAATTTTATTAGTAATATAAACATTCCTATTCCAGGATTACACAATTTATCTAACATTACCGCTGCAATAGCAGCCTCAAGAATGATAGGTGTAGATTTCAAAGAAATTAAGGAAAATATTCAATATCTTAAACTGCCAAAAAAAAGATTTGAATACAGAGGCCAAATCGATGAAAGAAATTTATACGATGATTATGCACATCACCCAAACGAAATAAAAGAGACAATTAAATTGGGAAGATTATTTATTAAGCAAAAATATAACAATGAAAGTCAAAAAGGTAGATTAGTAGCAATATTTCAACCTCATAGATACTCTCGAGTAAAGCAATTTGCTAAAGAATTCGCTGAAGAATTATCAAAAGCAGATATTATTTATTTAACAAATATTTATGCAGCAGGAGAAGAAGACAAGGATAAAATAACTTCGAAAATTATCACTGATCTAATTTATAAAAAAAATAAGAATGTTAGTTACATAAATAATTATCATGAAATTACAAAAAATTTTTACGAATTAACTCAAAAAGGGGATTTAATTTTAAATATGGGAGCTGGTGATTGTCATAATTTCTGGTCAATTTTAAATGGAAAAAACAATTAAAGTACTTAAAAAATTTATGAATAAAAAGATTTTTTCTAAAAACTGTAATTTAAGTAGTTATACAACTATAAAAGTGGGAGGAGTCGCTGAATATTTTGCTGAGCCAAGAAGCATTGAAGAATTTTCATATCTAATAAAATGGGCTAATTTAAACAAACAAAGATGTCAAATAATTGGCGCAGGTTCAAATCTATTAATAAATAATATTTTCATAAAAGGTTTAGTTGTAAGCACAAAAAAAATGAAATCACTAACGATAGAGCCATATTCAGGAATTGTTGAAGCGGAAGCAGGTGTCATGCTCCCAACATTATCTAATTCTCTTGCTAAAAATGGATTGCAAGGAGGTGAATGGGCTGTCG
This sequence comes from uncultured Prochlorococcus sp., assembly GCA_902520485.1. GTDB lineage: Bacteria > Cyanobacteriota > Cyanobacteriia > PCC-6307 > Cyanobiaceae > Prochlorococcus_A. Next base: position 119,116 of record CABYNZ010000001.1, read on the forward strand.
GAATTCCAGGAACATTAGGAGGGGCAATTTATATGAATGCTGGCTCAGGTAATTTATCGCTTGCAAAAAATCTTATTTCCGTAAAAGTTATAAATAATAAAACTCAAGAAAAACTTGAAATTGAAAAAAAAGATATCAATTTTGAGTATAGATCTAGCTCTTTTCAAAAAAATGATTTGACAATTATTAGTGCAAGACTACATTTTCAACCTAATGGCAATCTCGAACAATTGATTAAAACAACCAAAAATAACCTTAAATTAAAAAAAGAAACACAGCCATATCATCAACCAAGTTTTGGTAGTGTTTTTAAAAATCCTGAAAATAATTATGCAGCAAAATTAATTGATGATATGGGTTTAAAGGGATTTAAAATTGGTGGAGCAGAAATTTCTAGGATTCATTCAAATTTTATAATTAACACTTCTTCAGCAAGTTCAAAAGATATTTATGAATTAATAACAGTAATTCAACAAAAAGTACTACAAAACAAAGGGATTTTTTTGGAACCGGAAGTAAGAATGATTGGTTTTGACTATCCTTACTAAAGAAACTTTTTTACAAAATGGCAGGTTTTGGACTTCCTAACTTTGGACAACTTACAGAAGCTTTTAAAAAAGCTAAACAAATTCAGCAGGATGCTCAAAAATTACAAGATGAACTTGAAAATATGGAAATTGAAGGGAAAAGTGACGATGAAATGATCAAAGTCTGGATAAGTGGAAACCAACTTCCTTTAAAGGTAGAAGTGAAAGAAAATATTTTAAATGCAGATAAAGAAAAAATAGAGCAAAACATTCTACAAGCTATTCAAAAAGCTCATGAATTATCTACTACAACTATGAAAGAAAGGATGAATGATTTGACTGGTGGATTAAATCTTAATCTTCCTGGTTTTGATAATAGTGACTCTTAGAAGACTCAATCATTTCTTTATAAAAAGAATATCTTTCGAAGGATTTATCTAAATTACAGCCCTCATCGTTTAAATGTAAGCAATTACGAAATTTACACTTAATTTCTTCATCGATTACTTGTTTATATATTTCTGAATAAAAATTTGATAACAACCTAATATCAACGTCTAGAGGTTGCATATTAAAACCAGGAGTGTCCACAATGTAGCTTTGATTTGATAAAAAAAATAACTCAACATTTCGAGTAGTATTTTTACCTCTCTTTATTTTATTTGAAACTGGAGCAGTACTATTTTGAAGACCTGGAATTATCATGTTGAGCAAAGTAGTTTTACCAACACCTGATGGGCCCATAAATATTGAACACTCTTTTTGCTTTAATTCAGCTAATAAATTATTAAAGTAATCAGATTTCTCTAAATTTAAAGTTATTGCTTGATAACCCCATTTTCCAAATTTATCAAGTAAAAAATTTCTTCTTGTACTTGAAATTAAATCACATTTTGTCAAAACTAATGAAACTTCAACTCCCATCGATTCTGCTGATATCAAAAACCTATTAACTTGAGATAAATTCAACTCTGGCTCTTCAACGGAAAAAGTAATATATATGTTAGAGATATTTGCAACAGAGGGTCTAACTAGTAAATTTTTTCTTTTTTTTAGACTTATTATTACTGCGCGTTTGCTTTTTAAATCAATATTGTCAATTACTACTTCGTCTCCAACATAAATTAATTGATCCTTAAAATTTATAGACTTCCTCACCTTACATAAAAATTTCCTACTGTTACCAAGGTTGTCTTGATTTTTTAAGTCAACTAAAAAAAAATCATTAAATTTTTTTGTAACTAATCCTAAATGTTTACTATTTTTTTTCATTCGATACTTTTATTTTTATAAAATTTTCATTTTCTTTGATTTGTTGAAATAAACATCCCATCTCTTTTAAATTATTTAATACCATTTCTTCTGGTTCGCCTTTATCTAGTTCAACTATAAGTTGTTCATTTTTGGATAACTTCTCTAAAGCTAATTTGATTTTTACAACATTTAAAGGACATGGAACAGATTTAAGATCCAAATGCTTTAAAGCAGTCATTTGGATTCTTTACCAAATAATCTGCTAAAAAGTCCACTATTAGAATCAATATTTTTATCTGAATATTGAGAAGCTAAACCCTCTAAAAGCTTTCGTTCTTCGTCAGTTACACGAGTTGGCAATTTTACCTTTACTAAGACTTCATGATTTCCTCTAGCAACTGGATTGCCAAGTCTAGGAACCCCTTTATTCTCAAGTGAAAGAGTTGTATTTGGCTGCGTACCACTTGGAATTTTTAAATTAACACTTCCGTCAACTGTAGTAATTTTAACAGTATCGCCTAAAATAGCTTGTAAGTAACTCACAGCTATTTCTGAGTAAATAGTCACACCATCTCTTTTAAGTTTTGAATCATTCTTAACTTTGATGAAAACATAAAGATCTCCTGGTGGACCTCCTTTCAAACCAACATTTCCTTCTCCGGAAACTCTTAATTTAGTCCCAGTATCAACTCCTGCAGGAATATTAATTCTTAATTTTTTTCTGACTTGCTTTACTCCATTCCCGCCACAACTTACACATGGATCTACAATTATTTGGCCAGCTCCATTACATGAAGGGCATTCAGCTACTTGCGTGAAATTACCAAAAGGTGTTCTCGTAGCTCTTCTAACTTGTCCACTTCCCCCACATGTTGAACAAGTTTTTGGTCCGGTTCCTGGTTTGGCACCTATTCCCCTACATACTTCACATGTTTCAAGATGAGGAATTTTAATTTCTCTTTGTTGGCCAAATATTGCATCTTTAAAGTCAACATTAAGGTCATACCTTAGATCATCTCCCTGTTGAGGGCCTCTTCTTTGCGTTCTTCCTCCCTGCGGATTTTGTCCACCAAAGCCATTAAAAAAAGTTTCAAATAAATCTGCAAAGCCACCCATATCACCCATATCTGGCATTCCAGCAGCACCTCCAAGGCCAGCCTCTCCAAACTGATCATATCTAGCCCTTGTTTCAGGATCAGCTAATGCTTCATAAGCCTTGCCAATTTCTTTAAATTTATCTTCAGCACCAGGTTCTTTATTTACATCAGGATGATATTGTCTTGCTAATTTCCTATAAGCCCTTTTTAAGGTATCAGCATCAGCATCTCTTGAAACTCCAAGTATTTGGTAAAAATCAGCCATTAGATAATGCTCAAATAAAAATTTGGAATTTATACATCTTCAGAAGTATTTACCCCTGAATCAACATCCTTCTCAACTGTATCCTTTTCTACTTCCTGTTGTGAATTTTGTTTACCAGGTCCCATAGAAACCTTAACCAATGCATGTCTCAAAACCTTACCTTCTAAATGATATCCTCGCTGCAATTCTTCAATAATAAAATCCTCTTCAAACTCTTCACTAGACTCTCTTAATACAGCCTCATGCAGGTTTGGATCAAATTGCTGACCAACAACTCTCATAGGTGAAACTCCCTGTTGTTTTAAAACTTCAACCAATTGTTTATACAATCCTTGATAACTTCTATGTAGAGCTTGAGCTTCTTCACTTTCTGGTTTAAGTTGTTGTCTTGCTCTTTCAAAATTATCAACAATAGGAAGTATTGAAGTTAAAGTCTTTGAAACAAGTTGAATTTTTAAATCGTCCTTATCTCTAGACTGCCTTTTTCTGAAATTATCAAAATCTGCTGAAATCCTTACATATTGATCTTTTAATATTTCATGATCTTTTTCTAATTGTTCTAATCTTGCATCATTATTTGAAATAGTATTTTTTAATTCTTCAGTATTTAATTCTTCTGTTTTTTGAGAAGATAATTCATCATTTTCAGTAGTTGAATTTTGTGTAGATGATATATCTTCAGGAGTATTATCCTGGTTAGAAACATCATTTTCTTTATCATCAATATTGTCTGATTGATTTTCAATCATTTTTCTAAAATTTAATAAAACTATTTTCCAATAAAGTGATGCACAAAACAAGTTGCGGAAGGCCGCACAAATATTTAGTCAGGAACAAACCTTAATGCTAAACCATTATTACAGTATCTTTTGCCAGTAGGTAGTGGTCCATCATTAAAAACATGTCCTTGATGACCTCCGCATCTAGAGCAATGATATTCGGTTCTAGGAACAATTAACTTGAAATCAACTTTTGTTTCTACTGATCCTTGAATTGATTCCCAAAAGCTGGGCCAGCCTGTACCACTATCGTACTTTTTGTCTGAGGAAAAAAGCGGCAAATCACATCCTGCACAATGAAAAATACCTTTTCTTTTCTCATTATTTAATTGGCTGCTGAAAGCTCTTTCAGTCCCTTCCTCTCTCAAAATATAATAAGATTCTGGACTAAGCCTCGCTTTCCATTCATCTTTTGATAAATTCCACTCTTCTTTAGAAGCAAGTGAAGATGCTAATACTTGCATGGGCTTAAAGATTATTTTTAAGATTGACATAGTAGGAATTAGAATAAAAATTCTTCTTGATAGAAATTGATTCATATATTTAAACCACAAAAAAGAAATGAATTTCAATCAACTTAATTCTATTAAAAATATTCACAAATTAAGTATTGCTCCAATGATGGATTGTACTGATAAACACTTCAGAATGATAATGAGAAAAATAAGCTCTGAAGCTTTATTGTATACGGAAATGATTGTGGCTCAGAGTTTAGTTTATACAAATAAAAAAGAAAATTTTCTAGATTTTAATAGTGAAGAACACCCTATATCGATCCAGTTTGGTGGGGACGACCCAAAAATGCTAAAAGAGGCAGCCAAAATGGCAAAGGATTGGGGTTATGACGAAATAAACTTTAATGTTGGTTGTCCGAGTCCAAGAGTCTCCTCTGGAAATTTTGGGGCTTCACTTATGAAAGACCCAAAAAAAGTAGCAAAATGTATAGAATCATTAAAAAATAATTGCAACTTACCGGTTACAATCAAACACAGAATAGGGGTAGACAACGATGATAGTTTCGTTAATTTAAATAATTTTGTAAGAATTATCTCAAATGCTGGTGCTGATAGATTTATAGTTCATGCAAGGAAAGCCATACTAAAAGGTTTAAATCCAAAACAAAATAGGACCATACCTCCACTAAATTACGATATAGTAAAAAAATTAAAAAAATTAAATCCAGAATTATTAATAGAAATCAATGGGGGTTTAACAAATATCGATGAATCATTAAAAGCCTTAAATGATTTTGATGGGGTAATGATTGGACGATCAATATATAAACATCCCTTAAGATGGTCTGAAATTGATCAAAAGATTTATGGAATTAATACAAAACCCAAATTTGCTTCAGGTATTATTTTCTCCTTAATTCCATACATAGAAGCACATTTAAGTAATGGAGGAAAATCATGGGATATTTGTAAACATCTTATTAATTTAGTTGAAGGTATACCAAAGGCTAAAATTTGGAGAAATCAAATTTCTAATAAGTCTATAAAGAAAGAATTAAATATTGAATATTTATGTAAATTAACAAAAGCTCTTGAAGAGATGGGTTTCTAATTTGTTTCTTTTGAAGCATCATTGGATACTCCCCTTTTTCTCCTGCTCCTCCCACTTTCATATTCAGAGTTATCCGAAGAATTTCCATAACTTCTATCTTCCCATCCTTCTGCTCCAGAAGATTTATTACTGTAAGAGCTACTAGATTCAGAATTACCACCACTGTAGCCGCCACCTCCGTAGCCGCCTCCACTATTACCACCACTGTAGCCGCCTCCTCCGTAGCCGCCTCCACTATTACCACCGCCGTAGCCGCCTCGTCCTCCTCTACGAGATCCACCAGAACCTCGAGGTTCGGCTTTATTAATTCTTAATGGCCGGCCCATAAGTTCCTTGCCTTGCAAACCATCAATAGCTGTTGACTCAATCGCTTCATCTGCCATTTCAATAAATGCAAATCCTCTTTTCCTTCCAGTATCTCTTTCCAAGGGAAGAGAACAATTTAAAACCTCACCAAAAGGGGTAAACATCTCTATAACATCTTCACGCTCTGCGCGGAACGGCAAATTGCCAACAAAAATACTCACTTTAAAATCAACAAAGAAAAATTACCTTATAAAAAAACTACAATAACGTAGTCCAATAACATTGCTTCACCATTCTACTTCAAAGCATACCCTTGTTGTAGAAAAATAATTGAGATTCAAAAGAACAATTTTTTTTGCCAACTATTTACCTCTTTTTCTACCTGAACAAAACCTGTACCACCTTGGCTATTCCTCGATTTAACGACATTAAAAGGTTTAAGATCCCCAAAGACATCTTCATCAAATTCGGGATGAAATTTTTTAAATTCATCAATATTGAGATTTTTAAATAATTTTTTTCTCTCCAGGCAATATTTAACTATTTCACCAACAATTTGATAGGCGGTCCTAAAAGGAACATCTTTACCGACTAAATAATCTGCCAAATCAGTAGCATTAGAGAAGTCATTTTCTACAGAATCAGATAAATTTTTAATATTAAATTCAATACCCTCACTAATCAGAATATTCATTGCTTTAATACAACAAGATGCTGTTTCTGCAGTATCAAATATTGGCTCTTTATCCTCTTGAAAATCTTTATTATATGAAAGTGGTACTCCTTTAACCATAGTTAACAAAGCCTGAAGATGTCCATAGACTCTTCCCGTTTTACCTCTTATCAATTCTGGAACATCAGGATTTTTTTTCTGAGGCATCAAGCTACTTCCCGTAGCACACTTATCTGTTAATTTTGCAAAAGAAAATTCATCAGTTACCCACAAAATTATTTCCTCTGAAATTTTACTTAAATGAGACATTAACAAGGCAGATGCAGAAACAAATTCTATACAAAAATCTCTATCACTAACTGCATCAATACTGTTTTTATAAATCTTTTCAAAACCTAATTCTGCAGCTGTATATTGCCTATCTATTTTTATTTTTGTTCCAGCTAATGCTGCAGCTCCTAAAGGAGAAATATTAACTCTTGCGCGAACTTCTTTAAACCTTTCACGGTCTCTTTGGAGCATTTCTATGTATGCTAATAAATGATGAGCCAAAGATAATGGTTGAGCTCTTTGCATGTGGGTATATCCAGGAATTAAGGTATAAATATTAGATTTCGCAAGATTTAAAAAGGATTTTTGCAAATCAGATATTAAAATTTCAATATTGTCAATCTCTTTTCTTAGCCACAATCTAATATCTGTACCAACTTGATCATTTCTACTTCTACCTGTATGCAATTTTTTTCCAGTTTCGCCAATTAAACTTATCAATTTTTCTTCTATACAATAATGAATGTCTTCAGATGGTGGACTAGGAAAAAATTTACCCTCCAAATACTCAACTTTTATTGACTCCAAACCATTAACAATTTGCAAAGCTTCAGAAGAGGATAAAACTTTTGTTTTGCCAAGCATTTTCGCGTGAGCAATCGAGCAATCTAAATCTTCTAAAATAAGCTTTCTATCAAAACCAATTGAGGCATTAAACTTTTCAATAAAAGGGTCCAGTGCATTATCAAACCTTTTACTCCAAACTTTTGCCATATTAATTATTAACTTTAAGTATCTCTAATAAAGCATTTTTTTATATAAGTGACAAAAAAAATCTATTTTAATTGAAAAATAACCATTGATGCATCATCTTCCAGGTGTCTGTTTTGCCCTGTAAAGTCATCTAACTTTTTAAAAATTTTATTTAAAATTTCTTGAGATGTATAAGATTGCTTACATAATTTTGTAAGAGTTTTAATTAATCTTTCTTCATCAAATCTTTGCCCTAAAGAGTTAGAAGTATCAATAACTCCATCTGTATAATAAAGAACTAAATCATTTTGATTTAGCTTGATTTCACCACAACGATATTCAGCATCTTTTTGGAGTCCAAGTACAAATCCTTCTGCATCTAACTTTATAATTTTCTTATCTGAACTTTTCCAAAGCAGAGGAGGATTATGTGCTGCATTAGCGAATCTCAATTTTCTAGTTCTAGGATCATAATCTGAGTAGAATAATGTCACAAATCTATGCGATTGATCTAAATCATTTATTGCTAGTTGATTTAAATCATGCAAAATTCTATCTGGAGGCAGACCTGTGAGAACCTCTGCGCGCAGCATTCCTCTTAACATAGTCATCAATAGGCCTGCTGGAATCCCTTTACCCATAACATCACCTATTACAAAGGCCCATCTTGATTTTTCTTTTCTTTTTTCAGAGATATTCGTCTTTAAGCACATAAAATCATAATAATCACCCCCCAGTTGGAGGGCTGGTCTACAATGAGCAGCTAAGTCTATACCATGAATAATTGGACAATAATCCGGAAGTAATTGAGATTGAATTTCAGCACCAGTAGAAATTTCTCTATCTACGTTTTCATGCTTTTTCTTTGTTTTTATTAAGTAATGATTTTCTAATCCAACAGCTAGGCAATTTTCAATAAAATTAAAATTACTATCTTCAGTAATAGATTGCTTAGAAATATCTTTGCTAAAAATATAAATAAATCCTCTACATTTACCTCTAGATAGTATTTTTTTTGTTTCAACTTTGAATGCTTTAAAATCATTTTTCAAGGCATTTTCAAACGTAAGAATTTCTTTGATTTTAAAATTTTTTGAAAAATGAAATTGATTCAAAAAACTTTTAATTTCTTCTTTAATTGTTAAATATTCATGGTTAGCAGAAATTTTTATATTTTCATTCCAAATCTCCCCCTCATAATTTAAAGGAATAATTAAAATTATATTCTCAGAAAAAATATGTTTAAAAATTAAGCATATATAATCCAGTAATTTATTTATATTTGAAAATGATTTTAAATAATATGCTAGGGAAGAGGCAATTTCAGCAAATTTATATTTATTTTTTTCAATTACTTTAGAATCATTTTCTAACAAATTTTGAATAAATTTATTTGAAAATATTTTTTCTTTTTGGTTATTTGTCAAAACAAATATAATAGATAAGTATGTTTTAACATTAAATTTAAATTTTTAAAAAAAATTAATTAAATATTTATTTATTTATCTGCGAGCATAGCCTCTACAAATTCATAACTATTAAATGGTCTCAAATCTTTTATACCTTCTCCAGCTCCAATGAATCTTATCGGCAAATTTACTTCTTCAGATATAGCTAAAGAGACTCCTCCTCTAGAGGTCCCATCTAATTTAGTAATAATTGCTCCACTTAAGTCTGCTGATTTAGCAAAACTTTTTGCTTGCTTTAAGCCATTTTGGCCCTGACTTGCATCTAAAACTAATAGTGATTCAATAATTGCATCTGGCGCCTTTTTATCAATAATTTTTTTTATTTTTGCTAATTCATCCATCAAATTATTTTTTGTTTGCAATCTACCCGCTGTATCAACCAACAATAGATCAACATTTCTTTTTTGTGCAGAATTAATTGCATCAAAAACTACTGCAGCTGGATCAGCATTTTTTGATTGATTAGATATAACGTCAACATTACTTCTATCTCCCCATACTTTAAGTTGTTCTACTGCAGCCGCTCTAAAAGTATCAGCCGCAGCTATCAGAGTTTTATAATTACTTTTAGATGACAAATATGCTAGCTTTCCTAATGTAGTAGTTTTACCAACACCATTAACTCCTACTAATAACCAGACATTTAACTTACCCTTTTGGGGAACTAAGAGATCTGTGCCAGAATTTTCTATTGGTTTATCGATAATTAATTTTAATTCCTTCTTCAAGAATTTTATTCCTGCTTCTCCGCCCACGACTTCCTCATTTAATTTTGTTCGAAGAGAACTTATAACTTTATCAGTTGAATCAATCCCTACATCAGCTCTGATTAATAGAGTCTCTAAATCATCAAGAGATTCAGGAGTAAGAGGATCATCTCCCAATTTATCCAATAATTCAGTAACAAATCCTTTTCGAGTTTCTTCTAATCCTCTCCGTAATTTAGTTAACCAATCAATTTCATCAATAGATATTTGATTTATTTTTTTTCCTTGAGCAGCTAATACCATTGCAGACCAAGTAAAATTTTCGTCAAATTCTCCTAATTCAGGTTCAGCAATAGTTTTAGACTGTCCAACAATATTTTGTTTCTTAGCAGTATCAATCAATTCTTGCTTTTGCTCTTCTTGTTTCTGTAATTCTTGCTTTTGCTCTTCTTGTTTCTGTAATTCTTGCTTTTGCTCTTCTTGTTTCTGTAATTCTTGCTTTTGCTCTTCTTGTTTCTGTAATTCTTGCTTTTGCTCTTCTTGTCGTTTTTTTAATAGTGCATAAGCTTGTGCAGCCCACTCACGAGAATTATCGGAATCAGTATTTGTCATTAATATCTATAATTCATATTTTGTAATTTTAAATTACTATTTATTTATATCAAATAATCATGACAATTTAATTGATTGTAATCTCCTTAGAACTCCATTAATAAATTTTCTTCCTTGCAAATCACTATATTTATTAGCTAAATTAACAGCCTCATCACAAGCAACAGCGATAGGTGTGTTTAAAAAATTAATATCCACGTAAGCTAGACGCAAAATGTCCCTATCAATTCTTGGTAATCTTTTTAATCTCCAGCCGTCCATTGCTTGATCAATATCAGAATCAATACTTTTAATGTTATTGATAATATTGGAAATCCTCTGGTTCACATCCTCTCTAATATCTATTTGACCGCTAGAAACAATTAATTTTGGGAAGTCTAAAGTTACTGAGAGTGTATTCATTACAGTTTCAATTTTTGTTAGAGATTTTTTTAACTCATCTCGAACATTTGAAAAAGAGGAGTCAACACCTTCTTGTAATTCACTATCTAATATTTTTTGTGATGCATTTTCTAATTCTGACTCGCAATTGTCTAATTCCTCTCTGCAATGGTTTATTAGAGAATCAAAAGCAGCTTCATAAATTTCTTCTATCTGAAATTTATTTAATTTAAAATCACCTTTATCTTTTATAAGGCCAAGAGAAATTAGAGATAATTCTCTAGAGAGAGATCTATTATGCATCAATTAAGAAGAAGTATTAGTGGAAGCCCTTAATTGAGAAAACAATTTTGAAAATGTTGGATTTGTAGTATTATTTTTCTCATCAGGGTTAACTATACCAGCCGAAATTATTGTTCTAAAAGCATCTTCAACAGAAATATCCAAATCCTTAACAGAAGATTCAGGAACGAGTGTGTACCACCCAGTAGTTGGATTTGGTGCTGTAGGTATAAAAACACTTAACAACTTTTCTTCCAATTCTGACTGAAGAGAAGGTCCTACATCACCAGTTACAAAACCTACACTATATAGTCCTTCACGTGGATATTCGACTAGAACAACTCTTCTAAATCTATTAGATTTATTACTTAAAAAAGTTTCTAACAATTGTTTAAGGGTTTTATAAACCGCCCCAGCAACTGGAATTTTTGATAATGTACCCTCTCCAAATTCTAATAACCATCTTCCTACAAAATTTCTGGCCATCAAGCCTATAAGCAAAATAGCTAATAAAGGAACAGTTAAACCCAAGGCAAGATTAATTAGATCTTGTAGTAAAGGATTTAACGTAATAAAAGGATTTAGTTGTTTTGGAACTGAAGTAACTAATGTTAAAACAAATTTACTAACTAATGAAGAAAGCCAGATTGTTGTAGCTAAAGGTATTACAACCAACAATCCCGCAATAAGATCATTTTTTAGATCCTGTTGCAGCCTAGACCCTAAATTAGAATCTTGATTTTGATTAGATTCAACCAAATTAAATTTGCTAACTATATTAACTTTACTAATAATTTAACTGTTTTTACTTAGTTAGGATATATTTTTTTTTAATATATTTATTTTATTTATTAGTTTATTTAATAAAATTAATTTTTTAAAAGAAATGCTATAAATAAAAAAGAAATGATTGATACCATTCAAAACATAGAGGAAATAAGTAAAAAATTAAAAGAAAGAGCAATTATTGAAGGTTTTACAATATCTGGTATAGCTTCAATTCCAGGAAGTTCTCGGATCAAATTAAGAACTAATGCTTTAAATAGGTGGTTAGCAAACAACCACCATGCAGGAATGAAATGGATGGAGGCTGAAAGAAGAAAAAATATAGACTCTCTTCTTGAAGATGCAAAAAGTATTTTAAGCGTTGGATTTACTTACATTAATTCGCTTAACAAAGACAACAAAAATAAACTCTTTAAGGTAGCTAAATTTAGTCATGGGGAAGATTACCATAAAGTAATTTACAAAAAATTAAAAAATATTGGTAAATGGATAAACCTAGAAATTCCTGATTGCAAATGGAAAATATGCGTTGATACCTCACCGCTACTTGAAAAAGCATGGGCTGAAGAGTCAGGAATAGGTTGGATAGGGAAAAATAGTAATTTAATAAACAAAAAAAATGGTTCCTGGTTTACTTTAGGTTTTTTGATCCTGACAAAAGAGTTAATACCAGATAAACCTCATCAATCACTTTGCGGAAAATGTGATATTTGCATTGAAAAGTGTCCTACAAAGGCAATAATTGAACCCTTTGTAATAAAATCAGATCTATGCATCGCATATCACACAATAGAAAGCAGAGACAAAACTATTCCCAAAAAAATTGAAGAAAATTTGAATGGATGGGTCGCAGGATGTGATATTTGTCAAGATGTATGCCCTTGGAATAAGTCAGTGCCATACAATAATAATTTTGAAACTAAACCCAAGGAATGGATTAAAAATCTTAATATTGATTCGTTAAATTGGGACGATAAAACTTGGAAAGAAAATCTTAAAGGAACTACTTTGCAAAGAATTAAGCCATGGATGTGGAAAAGAAATATCCAAGCAAATTTAAATAATAAAAAATAAAACTATGAAAGAGTTTTTAAAAAATTTAATCTGGATCTTCTTGATCAGCTTTAACTTTTTTCAAATTGAAAAAGTTAAAGCAATAGTCCCATATTATTATTATCCAACAATAAAAAATTTGCAAAAACAAAGTTTAATAATTGGTAAAAATGCATATCAGCTGCTTTATTTTGGACAATATGAAGACAGTCTTAACTTAGCCAAATTAGCTGTAAAAATAAATTCAAAAGATGAAAAACTATGGTTAATTTTGGCTGAAGCACAAATAGCTAATAAACAATACGAAAACGCATTAAATTCTCTAAATAAAGCAGAACAGATTAATTCAAATATTAGCGAAATATATTTTGCTAAAAGTAATATTTACCTAAAAATTTCCCAACAAACAAAAGCAAAGAGTGCTTTAGAAAAAGCAATAAAGATTGAACCTAATAACCACAGAGCTTTTTTTCAATTAGGAAATATTTTATTAATTGAAAAAAATTACTTGGGAGCCATCAAATTATTTGATAAATCTATAAAAATTAAACCTGATTTCTGGCAAGCAATTAATAATCAAGGTTTAGCTTATTTCGAGAAAAACAATGTAAATCTATCAATCAAACTTTTTAAAAGTGCAATCTCGATCGAAGAAAATGCTGAACCATTACTAGGACTGGCTTCATGTTTAAGAATTAATAATACTAAATTAGCAATTCAGCTAGCAAAAAAAGCTTTGGCTAAAGATCCCAAATATGTCAATTATGACTATAGAAAAGAACAGTTATGGGGAGAAAAATTACAAGCTTCTACAGAAATTCTTTTACAAAATGAGCAGCTTAAAAAAGATGTAATAGTGGCAAAATCCAAAATAATTGAATCATCTTAATTATCAATACTGGTAAATATTATTTTACCTATTAGTCTTAATTTAGTTAATCAATAATTTTTACATTTTGCGCTCTAATGAATAAGAAAAACTTCACTTCTATCTCACTTCAAGAAGAAATGCAACGTTCTTATTTGGAGTATGCAATGAGTGTAATAGTTGGACGTGCTTTACCGGATGCAAGAGACGGTCTTAAACCTGTACAAAGAAGAATACTATTTGCAATGTATGAATTAGGCTTAACACCTGATAAACCATTTAGAAAGTGTGCGAGAGTTGTTGGAGATGTACTTGGAAAGTACCATCCTCATGGAGATCAAGCAGTATATGATGCATTAGTAAGACTTGTACAAAATTTTTCTACTAAATATCCTACTCTTGACGGTCATGGAAATTTTGGATCTGTAGATAATGATCCGCCAGCAGCAATGAGATATACTGAAACCAGATTAGCCCCGATAGCTCATAAAGGATTTCTTGAAGAAATTGAATCAGAAACAGTAAGCTTTTCGAATAATTTTGACGGTTCTCAAAAAGAACCAGATATTCTTCCAGCCCAACTTCCATTTCTATTGTTGAACGGCTCGTCAGGTATTGCTGTTGGGATGGCAACAAACATACCACCTCACAACTTAGGAGAAATTATAGATGGTTTAGTAGCTTTAATAAAAAATAAAGATACAAGCGATAAAAAACTTTCTAACATTATTAAAGGGCCTGATTTTCCTACAGGTGGAGAGTTAATTTACAATCCAGCAATAGAAGAACTTTATGAGACAGGTAAAGGATCTTTAACAATAAGAGGAGTAATACATACGGAAGAAATAAATTTAGGTAAAGGTAAACATAAAAAAAATGCACTAATCATTACTGAACTTCCTTACCAAATTAATAAAGCAGGTTGGATTGAAAAACTCGCTGAACTTGTTAATTCAGGAAAAATTCATGGGATCTCTGATATTAGGGATGAGAGCGATAGAGATGGAATGAGGATCGTAATAGAGTTAAAAAAAGATTCTAATTCTGAACTTGTTATTTCTAATTTATATAAAAAAACAAATCTCCAAACAAATTATGGTGCGATATTCTTAGCTTTAATTAAAGGGAAGCCTGTACAACTAAACCTAAAAAAATATCTCAACTATTTTCTTGAATTTAGAGAAGAAACAATTAGAAAAAGAACTTTTTATTTTCTAAAAAACACTCTTGAAAAACTTGAAATATCAGAAGGTTTATCTAAAGCCACAAAAAACATAAAACAAATCATATCAATTATTGAAGAATCAGAAAACTCTTC
>CABYNZ010000002.1 GCA_902520485.1 uncultured Prochlorococcus sp.
AGAAACCCCTAAATGTCGAGGTCTGTTATTACGAACTGTTGAAGAATTTACTATTCCTGATAAAGCGGAATTACCCCAACTATCACATGTCAAGCAGGAAAAAGGGCCACATTTAGGCTTGAAAGCTATCCAAAGGCTTACATATAAAGATGGCGAATTGATAAAATCAGTTGAAGGAGTTGAATTGCTTAGAACATATTTGAGCATTGAAAGCCTCAAATGACTATTGACGTCGAGTCGATTGAAGACAAAAATGATGCCTCAATCAACAGATTAAATCTAGTCATATTGGAGTCTATTCTTGTAAGAAGAGATACTATATCTGACTCCAGTCATGGCTCGACACATACAGAACTTAAAGTCAATAATAACCAAGTTGTAAAAGCAGGAGATGTAATAGCTACCACTCAAATTCTTTGTAAAGAAAAGGGGTTGGTTCAATTACCAAATGTTGTTGACGATGAGCCCATAAGAAGGTTAATTGTTGAAAGAGAAGAAGATAAAATTAAAGTTAAAATTAGCGATAAAGCAGTTGTTAAAGTTGGTGATCGTGTAGTTGATGGTGATCCTATTAGTAAGTCTGTTAAATCAACTTCATGTGGAGAAATAGAAGAAATTTCTAATAGCTCAGTAACCTTAAGACTTGGCAGGCCTTATATGGTTTCTCCTGATTCAGTTTTACATGTTAAAGACGGAGATTTAGTTCTTAGGGGAGATGGTTTAGCTTTACTTGTTTTTGAAAGGCAGAAAACTGGAGATATCGTACAAGGATTGCCTCGTATTGAAGAGTTGTTAGAAGCTAGGAGACCCAGAGATTCTGCAATTCTCTGTAAAAAATCTGGAATTGTTCAGATTAAACAAGGTAATGATGAAGAATCAGTTTCTTTGTCGGTTATTGAAAAAGATGATTTAGTGAATGAATATCAACTATCAATTGGTAAAAATATAATGGTAAGTGATGGGCAACAAGTTAAAGGTGGTGAATCTTTAACTGATGGTCCAATTAATCCTCATGAACTATTAGATTGCTTTTTCAATGATTTAAAAGATCAAAAACCTCTGATAGAAGCAGCTCGAGAATCTATATCAAAACTACAAAGAAGTATGGTTAGTGAGGTACAAAATGTCTATAAGTCACAGGGTGTAGCAATTGATGATAAGCATATTGAAGTTATTGTTAGACAGATGACAAGTAAAGTTCGTATAGAAGATGCTGGGGATACTACTCTTTTGCCTGGTGAACTCATAGAGCTGAGACAAGTGGAAGACACAAACCAAGCAATGGCAATTACAGGAGGAGCTCCAGCAGAATTTACTCCTGTTTTGTTGGGTATCACCAAAGCCTCTCTCAATACAGACAGCTTTATTTCAGCAGCATCTTTCCAAGAAACAACAAGGGTTCTTACTGAAGCTGCAATTGAAGGTAAATCTGATTGGTTAAGAGGTTTAAAGGAAAATGTTATCATCGGTAGATTAATACCTGCAGGTACTGGTTTTAGTGGTTTTGTGGAGGAATTATCCTCAGAGGCTGGCCCTCATCCAGATATCCTTGCAGAAGAATCTGGTGGCTACAGAAGAGCACAGAACTTAAGGCCAGATTATACAGTTGATATGCCGCAATCACCTACCGTAAGCTCTGCTGCAATACTTGATGATCCAAGCGATGAAGATTTGGAGACAACGCGAAACCGACATGGAATAGATCCTTCTTCGAGTAATTTTGCTGCCTTCGCGAGGCCTAATGCTGAAAATCAATTTTCTGAAGATCAATTACCAGATCCCGCCGCTTTGGAGGGATTGCAGGAGGAGGGCCTTCTCTCTGATGAATAAATATTATCTATTATTATTTCTAGTGACTAGAATGTATTTTTAATGTTTAAGTGATGATTAAGCCAGAGATTCTCCCCAAAAGAAAATTACCGCGTTATGGATTTCATTTTTATAATGAAAGACTAAATGGGAGGATGGCCATGATTGGTTTTATTGCTCTTATTCTTACAGAATTCTTTTTAAAACATGGTTTACTGTTATGGTAAAACTAGTTTTGCAATAAAGACTACTTAATTTGAAAAATCTTCTTGGTAGTAGTGTTAAAGATTTAGAAAATGTGGCATTAGATTATGGTCAGGCTGCTTATAGGGGTCGCCAAATCTATAATTGGATTTATAATTTTAGAAATAAGCAGAAAAATATAGATCAAATAGAAGTCTTACCTTTTGATTTTAGAAAGAAATTAAAAGATGATGGTTTCAAAGTAGGTGAGCTAAGTATTCAAGAAAGAAACTTAGCTAACGATGGCACTCTCAAGTTGTTATTGTCTACAGAGGATAAAGAAAGTATTGAGTGTGTTGGTATACCAACTGAAAAAAGACTAACTGCATGTCTCTCTAGTCAAGTTGGCTGCCCAATGGACTGCAAATTTTGTGCAACTGGCAAGGAAGGTTTGAAGAGATCTTTACAAGCAAGTGAAATTTTGGATCAAATTTTGTTTATCGAAAATGAAATGAATAGAAAAGTGACTAATATTGTTTTCATGGGTATGGGCGAGCCCTTGTTGAATATTGATAACTTACTTTTGTCAATTAGATCTATAAATGAGGATTTTCGGATCAGTCAGAGAAAGATAACTGTAAGTACGGTGGCTGTTCCAAAAATGATAGGTAAATTATCAGAAAAGTCTTTTCAAATTTTAGGTAATTGTCAATTTACTTTAGCAATTAGCCTACATGCTTCAAACCAAAAAATAAGAGAGACCATAATACCTAGTGCAAAAAACTATCAAATCAAAAATATAATCGAAGACTGTAAAAAATTTGTAAGCGAAACTGGTCGGAGGGTAAGCTTTGAATATCTAATGCTAAGTGGCGTGAATGACGAATTAGAACATGCTTATGAATTGAGTAATTTGTTAAAAGGTTTTCAATGTCACGTAAATTTAATTCAGTATAACCATATTGAGGAGGTTGAATTTAAACGAACCTCTTTAAAAAATCTCCAATTATTTCAATCTAGACTTATCAACAATGGCATTGCTGTCAGCTTGCGAAAAAGCAGAGGTTTAGATAAAAATGCTGCATGCGGTCAGCTAAGGCAAAATGCAAAATTAAATAATGTTATCTAATAAAAATTTTTTAAAAGTCTCATAAACAGGTTATTATAATTTTAATTAATTTTGAATCTTTGGGTTTCATTAAGACAAAAATTTTACCTTTCGCTATCGTCTCACTTTTTGGGATTGCCTTCTTTGCTGTTAGTGCAAGAATTTGGTTACCAGGAGATATGTTGTCTCCTGCTCCTATAAATTAATATTTTTATTTTTTCAAAATGACAAAAAATAGGGATCCTAATAAAGAAAGCTTAGTTGATATCGCTGTTGATCCAGATGTTTTAGCGAGAGAATTGGCCTTAGAGATTGAAATTGACCCATTAGAACAAATTGATGAAGATTCTTTTTCAAAAGGTTTAAATATTACTCAAGAGTGCAATGAAGCATTGAAAATGCTAAGAGGAAACAGAGAAGAAAGAATACAGGGATTAAGAATATTTTGTGAATATCGAGATTCAAGATCTTTTCCCCTTTTGTTACCATTACTTGATCAACCTTGTCCTGTTGAAAGAATGAGTGTGGTATATGCTTTAGGTCGTAATCCATGTCCAAGCGCGGTCGAGAAACTTGTCAGTCTTTTGGAGACTGACGATAATGCTTATGTCAGAAGAGCGACTGCATGGAGCTTGGCTAATTATGATGATCAAATTGTTTTAGAGCCATTAATAAATGCTTTGAAAAATGATGTAGCTGCGGTAAGGCTGTGGTCATCTAGTTCTTTAGCTGAAATTGGCAATGTTTCTTTGGAAAATGCTCAATTGGCAGCAGAACAACTTTTAATAAGTTTAAAAATAGATAATGAATCAGGTGTAAGAAGTAATTGCATCTGGTCATTGTGTAGATTGTACGAAAAATTAAACAATACATTTCAAGAGAGTTTCGTTGATGAATGTACTAAGATAGCTCTTTTCGATAAAGAACCATCTGTTATGGAAGAAGCAAAAACTGCTTTGGATTCCATGGGGATGCAAGGTTTTTATAATTAAATAATTAATTTTTCACAAAATAACGCGACTTAAAAAGTAAATTTATCAGACATTCAATATAAAAATTAAAATTAATTAACTTGTACCAACTGAAACAAAAAATTTTCGTTATTCTATATAAAGTAAAAGTACTCAGTACTTGAATTTAATGCCTCAAAAAACATTAAGATTCACAATTCATCAGGACGGTAGAGTTGAAGAGACTGTTGTGGGATTTACAGGTAACTCATGTAATGAAGCTACAAAAAATCTCGAAGATGCTCTCGGTAAGGTAACAGTTAAGAATAAAACATCTGATGCTTTCATCTCTAATCAAAATGAAAACTTAAAACAATTAAATCACGAATCTAATGTCACATTTTAGTACAATCAAAACACAACTCAAAGATGCAGATCCATTGATTAAGGCTTTAAATCTACTTGGTTATACTATTAATCAAGAAGAAAAGTTTGTAAAAGGCTATAGAGGTAAGTTCACAGCTGTTGATATAAGTATGAATTTACCATGTGAAACTAAAGTTGGATTTAAGTGGGATAATAATTCAAATACATATGAATTAGTTACTGATCTTGATCTTTGGAAATTTGAGCTTCCAGTGGAAAGATTTATTTCTAAAGTTACTCAAATGTATGCTTACCAAACAATTATTTCCAAAACCAAAGAAGATGGTTATCAAATCGTTGAAGAAAAAAATAAAAATGATGGCTCTATCGAATTGGTTTTAACCAAGTGGGATAACTAATTTCAGAATATGGATTTTACAGATCCATTTCATACTTTTGAAGAAAATGAAGTTACAGGTTGGGAGCCAGTACTAGGGGGCCAGTTAGCTGAAAAAGCTGTTTGGGTTGATGAGGCTAAATGCATTGGCTGCCAATATTGTGTACATGTAGCTTCTAATACTTTTATGGTTGATGAATTCCATGGTAGAAGTCGAGCTATTAGGCAAGATGGCGATAGTTCTGATGTTATACAAGAAGCGATTGATACTTGCCCAGTTGATTGTATTCACTGGGTTAATTTTGAAGAATTGGATGATCTAGAAAATAGTCTCGATAGAGATATGTTTCAATCATTTGGAAAACCACCAAGAATGAATAAGCATTAATTTTAAAAAGATGCAATATCGGAGATTTGGTCGAACCAATCTGAAGATTCCTATTTTATCTTTAGGTGGAATGAGATTTCAAAAAAGTTGGGAACAATTAGATTTTTCTGAGATTTCTAATGAAGAACAAAATAAAGTAGAAAATATTTTAAATCTCGCAAACAAATATGGCTTAAGTCACGTAGAAACTGCTAAGTATTATGGAACTTCTGAGGTGCAATTAGGAATGGGTTTTAAGAATACTAAGAAAATCCCAAATATAATCCAAACAAAGATTCCACCAAATAGTGATCCGGAAATTTTTGAGCGAGATGTATTATCTAGTATTGAAAAATTGAAAGTTAAAAAAATTGATTTGTTAGCAATACATGGTATAAATACTGCTGAACATCTACATCAGGCTATTCGAGATGGAGGTTGCATTGATATTTTGAGGAATTTTCAAAAAGAAAATTTAATTGGATCTATTGGATTTTCAACCCATGGAAAATCTTCACTTATTGAAAAGGCCATATCAACAAACTTATTTGATTATGTAAATTTGCACTGGTATTTCATTAATCAGGAAAATACAAAGGTTATTAATTTAGCCAAAAAGCATGATCTTGGGGTTTTCATAATAAGTCCCACTGATAAAGGGGGACATCTTCATACTCCCTCAAGAAAAATGTTGGAATTTTGTAAACCACTTCATCCTATAGTTTTTAATGATCTTTTTTGCTTAAGAAATCAAAATGTCCATACTTTGAGTGTAGGTATTGCAAAAGAAACAGATTTTGCTCTACATTTAGAAGCTGTCTCGTTGTTGTCAGAATCTGAGAAGTATGTGCCTAAGATAATTAACAAATTAAGGCGGGAATCTATTAATTCCTTAGGTTTAGAGTGGCATCAAAATTGGAATAAAAATTTACCAAGTTGGGAATATACGCCAGGAAATATTAATGTTCCTGTACTGATTTGGCTTTCAAATTTAATTGATTGGTTGGGTATGGAAGGATATGCAAGAGCTAGATATCAATTGCTTGGTAATGGAAGCCACTGGTTCCCAGGATTCAACGCAAATTTACTAGATGTAGATGTTTCTGAAAAACAATTATTGAAAGTATTAGAAGGTCATATAAATCCAAAAAAAGTTATAAAAAAATTGAGAAATTTAAAAGAAAAGTTTGGAGATAAGAATGCTAAAAGATTATCAAGACAATAATTTCATAATGGATTTTTTTCAGCTTTGCCAACTTTTCTTGGGTAAATTTCAGGACAAAAATTCTTTGGTTGAATAAGAATAATATTTCGGGTGCCTTTATTTCTTGGTAATTGTATCTCTTTTTTATCTTTAACTTTTCCTTCTAATATGTCTAAAGTTTTATCTAGATTTTTGCTTTCTTCATTCGTCCATTTGCCACAATATAAAACTCCAAACCCTTCTTTTTTTAACATTGGTAGAATATATTCTGAAACTGTTGATGGATTACTAACTGCTCTAGTTGTTGCAATATTAAAATTGTTTCTCATTGACGATTGATGGGCTAAGTTCTCAACACGATCATTGATTACATGAATATTGTTTTTGAAATTGATCTGTTCAATTAAAATTTTTATTGCATCTGTTTTCTTTTTTGAAGAATCAATTAGGTATATCTCAGAATTAGGATGAGTTATTGCATAAGCTAAACCCGGGAAGCCACAGCCCGATCCAATATCTAAAAATTTTTTATTATCAAAATCAATATTCGTGAAAGTTTTGAATGGCCAAATGCTGTCAAAAACTTGAGATACCCAATAATCATCCCCATCAGTTAATCTTGTGAGATTGGTCTTATTATTTAATTCTTTAATTTTAATTTGTAACTCTTGAAATAAATTTATTTCTTCTTCAGTTATTAAGGAAAGAATTTCTTCTGGAATGTTTTGTTTTTTCATTTTGTTATAAATATGAATTTTAACCATCCATTAATTACATTCTATTTAGTAAAAATTTATTAGAATTACAATATTAATAAAAGATTATTTTGAAAGGGAAAACTTCCTATTACAAAATTTTAGGTGTAAATGAAAATGCATCCAACCATGAATTAAGAAAGGCATTTTGTAAACTTTCTATTGAGTTGCATCCCGATACAACTTCATTAGAAATAGACGTTGCTAAAAGTAAATTTCAAGAAGTTCTTGAAGCTTATGAACATTTAAATAATAGTAATTTAAGGAAAATATATGATGACAAACTAAAAGAAAACTCAAGAAGTAAAAATAATACTAACGTTATAAATAATTTAGTAATCGATTCTAATAATCAAAATTTAATAGGAAATAGAAGACCTTTTTCGAATGGAGAATTGTTTTCGTTGTTTCTTTTAATTATCATAATTTCTATAAGTTTAATTTGTTCAATTTTTATTGCTTCTTTATCTGGAAAAGAATTAGAGACAATACCGCTTTGGCTAATTAAATAATTGTTTAAAAAAGTCTGTGAATCCCTCTAAAAAACCTATCAATCAAAATTCAATGCAATCATTGGAATTGTGGCTAACTGATTTAGGTGCTGTGAAGGATATTAATAATCCATCTAAATGGTATCTATTACTTTTAAATTGGAATGCAACTATTATTTTTGAACAAGAAGATTTAAGTGTTATCTGGGAAAGTGAAGGACAAGAAACTAAAAGACTATTTTCCTATTGCATTAATAGAGAAGATGTGGAAAATGCAATACTGCAGGGACCTTAAATTTCTATCTAAAGATTATCTAAGATGTTCCTTATTATCCAGTAACTTTTTTCTAATTGATCATCGGTTATACAGAGAGGTGGCAAGAGATAAATAACATTGCCGAGAGGTCTAATAAATAAACCTTGCTCCATTGCAAGACTCTTTATTTCTCTCCCAATATTATTGAAATAACCTTTTTTGTTCCCAATATCTAAATCGAAGGCTGCAATTGTGCCGGATACCCTTATTTTTTTTATGTAGGGTAAGTTTTGAAATTTAATTAAGTGTGATAAATGTTTTTCTTCAAATGAAAGGTATTTTTGTGGTTCTTTTTCTAATAAATTAAGGCTAGCGTTTGCCGCAGCACATCCTAAAGGATTAGCAGTAAAACTATGTCCATGCCAAAAAGTTTTTCTTGGGGAATCATCAATAAAGGATTGAAAAATTTTTTCTTTACATAAAGTTATTCCCATTGGTAAAAATCCACCAGTTAAGCCTTTTGAAATACTTATTAAATCGGGAACGATTTTTGCCTTTTGAAACGCAAAAAGACTTCCACATCTTCCAAACCCGGTCAAAACTTCATCAGCAATTAACAAAGAATTATTATTGTTTATAATTTCTGAAACTTTTTTTATAAACTGAGGCCTAACCATATTCATTCCTCCTGCTCCTTGAACAAGTGGCTCGAGGATTACTGCAACTGTAGGAGTTTTAAGTAGAGTTTCTAATTTTTGGATCGCCTCATTTTCTTTATTTTCTACTTCTTCATCGTTAATCCAGGTTGAAGGCCAGGGGACTCTCCTAACTGGGAACATAAGATTATCGAAATTCTCATTAAAAATATTTCTTTCACCTAAAGCCATTGCTCCAAATGTATCGCCATGATAGGCGCCATCAAAAGCTATTATTTGAGTTCTTGTCTCTCCTCTATTTTGCCATGATTGGAAGGCAATTTTTAAAGCGACTTCCACTGCAGTAGAACCGTTATCAGAAAAGAATAATCTTTCTAGTTTTGTTAATTTACTAAGTCTTTCTGCCAATTTTTTTGCCTGTGGATGTAAAAAATCAGCAAATATAACTTGCTCAAGTTTTTTTGATTGATTGAAAATGGCATCCGCTATGTATTGGTTGCTATGTCCATGAAGAGTTACCCACCAACTACTGATTGCATCTATTAGCTCTTTTTTAGGATTTTTAGTAAATAGGAGGGTATCTTGACCATGAGTTACTTCTATTTGCGGTTTGCTGTTATTAATTTGTGTAAAAGGTGGCCAAATATTTGGGTGCCAATCTTGATTTGGAGTTTTTGAATCCAAAGATTTCATTTAACTAATTTTTGAGTTTAAAAGTGAGATCAACTTATTCTTGATGTCTAGTTCTTTCCATAGTATATCTAAATTGTTTGCGTCCATTTTTTCGATGTAAGGAAATTCAGCAATTAACGGAATACCACTAAAATCAACTAGAGTTCTTGGATTATCTAGGTGTTTTTCACCATTGACTACTAAACCTAAAATCTCAATATTTCTTCGTTTTAAGGCCTCAATACTAAGCAGGGTATGGTTAAGAGTGCCAAGTGAGCTCTTACATACAAGTATTACTGGAAGATTCCATTGTTTTATTTGATCTATTTGCAAAAAATTGCGTGTTATTGGAACCATTAATCCACCTGCAGTTTCTACAATTAATGAGCCTTGCACTTTTGGTAATCTCAACTTTTCAAAGTTAATAGTTTTTTGATCTTTTTCAGCAGCCCAATGAGGAGATAGCGGTTTCGTAAAGACATAAGCTTCTTTGATGATTTTCTCTTTACTTAATTGTGCAAGTTTTTCAACAGTTTGACTATCAGTTTGAGATTCAATACCGCTTTGAATAGGCTTCCAATAAAAGGAATTTAATCCTTTAACGAAAAAAGAGCTTATTAAAGTTTTTCCAATATCAGTATCTGTTCCACAAATTATAAATTTGAAAAAATTATCCTGACTTCTCATAATTTCTTTATGATTTGAATCTCAATTTGCCATGAAAGGTTAACTGTATTATTGTAATTCTTTGGCCAAAACTTTTGAATTTTTTTTAACTCCTTCACTGTTTTGTATTTACAATTTGTTGATTGTGCCCCTACATTTTTAATGCTTCTAAAAAGCTTATATATATCTTCAAAATTTTCAAGATAATTGAACTTTTCAGAATAATGAATTTCAGTTGATTTGAAATCTTTTAGTAATTCTTTAGAGCAAAGGAAATTAAGACCACTATATTCAATATCAATTCTTTTACAAGTATCTTTCCATTCAGGAAAACAATTTTTTGTTGGATAAGAAATGATTAAAAAACCTCCAGACTTTAATTTACTAAACCAATTTTTTATTATCTTTTCTGGCTTGTTTAACCAATGGATGCAAAAGTTAGATGTTAATAGAGAACAGTTATTGATTTCAGGAGGTAAATCATTATTCAAATCCCATAAAATTTTTTTACTAGATAATTTATTCTCAAGAAGCATTTTTTTGCTGAAATCAATTCTGGCTACTTTTTGGGAAGAAAAAATTTTTTCTATTTCATCAGCTAATATTCCTGGTCCTGATCCTAGATCTATCCATTCACCTTTTTTTTGGGGATTTAATTCTATGATAAATTCAACAATCTTTTTTGCAAAAAATTTTTGAATATTTGAATGCTCTAAATACCGATATGCAGCATCATTGAAATTATTTTTTATTTTCTCATTCCACTTTTTACTATCCATTTTCATCATTAAGTTTATTAATTAAGATCTCGTATAAATTTAGATTATTCAAGCAATGACCTTGCCGAGCTAATTTAATTAAAATTGGATTCCTATCTAGAATTTTATTTAAGGAATCCAAGAAGTTATTATTTGATTCGTTGTCTAGAATCAAATCATTTTCTGATTTTATAAAAATAATTTTGCAATCTTTTCTTAAAAATAATGGAATATCTCTATTGATGTAAAGTTGTTTTAAATCATCTAAAAGAAGAGTTTTATTTAAACTCTCTAAATTTTTATAAAAGATATTTTTAAAACTATTATTCATATGATTTGGCATAAATGATCTATGTATAAATTCTTTCAACATATCCTTAGTTTCATCTTTTATGATTTTTGTTTCCATTCTTTTTAGAGACTTCAAAATAAAGTTTCTCTTATTACTTAAAGGAAGAAAATTATTAAAAGAATTTATAAGAACAATATGAGTTGCTTCTTTTAAGATTTTTTTTTGTATTAAATGAAAACCAAATGAATGGCATAAAGTCATTCTGATTTCTTTTTTAGATTGGCTTTTAATCCATTTTGCTTGATAATTATTTATTGAAAAATAGCCCCTTTCATTATCTTGCCAATGCCAATTATTTTTTAAAAAATCAACTTTATAATCATCCCAGAAATATTTATTTAGTCCCCACCCATGTTGAGTAATAATTTGTTTCATTTAAAATCTTTTAATACTGCAATGAAATTTTTTAGCAGATTCAAATCTAAGTTTCTTCGTATTGTTATTCTGATTCTTGATTGCCCAACTGGAACAGTAGGGGGTCTTATCGCAATTGCTAAAAACCCATTTTCCTCAAGATATTTTTGTAGATAAATTGCCTTATCTTCTTGGCCAACAATAATTGATAATATGTGAGAATCTCCCTGAATTGGAAAACTAAAATTTTTAATAATTTCATCTTTCCATAGCTTCGCAGAAGATAACAACTCATTACCCCATTCTTTATTTTCTAAAATTTTTTTTAAACCTTCTAGTGCTCCAGCAGCTAAAGATGGTGCAAGAGCGGTTGTGTACCTAAATGCACCACTTGTTTGGATAAGATATTCACCAATTTCTGAATTGGAGGCTATGAAAGCTCCACCGCTTCCAAATGCTTTTCCAAAAGTTCCGGTAATTATAGTTACATTTGAACGGAAATTAAAACTTAAACCCCTGCCTTCAGGGCCCAAGATCCCAATTGCATGGGCTTCGTCAACTAATAATTGAACACTATTTTTGTTGCAAATTTCCGTTATTTCTCTTAGCGGAGCAATTGATCCCTCCATGCTATAAAGAGATTCGACAACAACTAAAATGGAATTTTTTGTGGGGTTAGACTTAATAATTTTATCTTCTAAATCTTTTAAATTATTGTGTGAAAATCGAACTAGTTTAGCTTGAGCGGCTTTAACTCCAACCAATAAAGAGTTATGGATTAATTTATCTGCTATTACGATAGTATTTCTATTTGCTAAAGTCTGGATAGCGGCTATATTTGCTTGAAATCCGCTTGGGAAAAGTAATACTTTATCTTGATTAAGCCAATTGGCAAGTTCTGTTTCTAATAATTTATGTATTGGTCTTGAACCTGTAATAAACCTAGAGCTTCCTGAACCAATACCTTCTAACATGCTTATTTCGTAAGCAGCTTTTATTAAATCCTTGTCCCTACTTAATCCAAAATAATCATTACTGCACAAGTCTATAAGTTTTTTATTTTGCGAATTTAAACTTATAAGTTCGAATGATTTTTTACCTAAAGAAAATGTTTTTAATTTACGGATTCTATTTTTTGGAATTTTTATTTTTTTCATTTTGGCATAATAAAATATATTGGATTTAATTAAAAAGATTTAGATTTACTATTAAAGTTTGCAAGGTATTTTTTGTTTATTAATATCTATATAGATCATATATTAAGAAGTTAACTCATCCTCTCTTCAATCACAATTATTGCTTAATTTAGAGGAATATTTCCCCTTTCCACTAGATAATTTTCAATTAGAAGCAATTCAAGCTATTAATAGCGGAAATTCTGTTGTTTTAACGGCTCCAACAGGTTCCGGTAAAACATTGATAGGCGAATTTGCTATATATAGAGGCTTATCTCATGACAGTAGAGTTTTTTATACAACACCTTTAAAAGCACTATCAAATCAAAAGTTTAGAGATTTTTCTAATCAATATGGTGATAATAAAGTTGGTCTTTTAACTGGAGATATAAGTATAAATAGAGAAGCACCAATCTTAGTTATGACGACTGAGATTTTTAGGAACATGCTTTATGGCGAATTTGATGAATATGATGATCCCTTAGATAATTTAGAATCTGTGATTCTTGATGAATGCCATTATATGAATGACCCCCAAAGAGGCACAGTGTGGGAAGAAACTATAATCCATTGCCCTACTAGAACTCAAATAATAGCTTTATCAGCAACTATAGCCAATGCAGATCAACTACAAAATTGGATAGAAAAAGTTCATGGGCCCACAGTACTAATTAATAGCGATAAAAGACCAGTCCCACTTGATTTTATTTTTTGTAGTGTTAAAGGCTTCCATCCACTTTTAAATAATAAGGGTAATGGAATTCATCCAAACTGTAAGATTTGGAGAGCTCCTAAAGGGCAGAAAATGAGAGGAAAAGTGGGCAGGATAATGCAACCAAAGTCTCCCTCAATTGGCTTTGTGATCTCTAAACTAGCTGAACGAAATATGTTGCCAGCTATTTATTTTATCTTTAGTAGAAGAGGATGTGACAAGGCTATTGAGAATATAAAAGACTTAACTTTAGTAAGTTATTCAGAAGCGAAAATGATATCCCAAAAATTAGATGTTTATCTTAAAAATAATCAAGAGGCAATTAAAGATAAATCTCAATGCGAGGCATTAAAAAGAGGTATTGCATCTCACCATGCTGGATTATTGCCTGCATGGAAAGAATTGGTTGAGGAATTATTTCAGCAAGGTTTGATAAAAGTTGTTTTTGCAACTGAAACTCTTGCTGCAGGAATTAATATGCCCGCAAGAACCACTGTTATTTCTTCTTTATCAAAAAGGACAGAAGATGGGCACAGATTATTATTTAGCAGTGAATTTTTGCAAATGTCAGGAAGAGCTGGAAGAAGAGGCAAAGATACCCAAGGATATGTTGTTACATTACAAACAAGATTCGAAGGTGCCAAAGAAGCAAGTGCACTGGCTATTAGTAAACCAAATTCTTTAGAGAGTCAATTCACTCCTAGTTATGGAATGGTACTTAATCTTTTACAAAGTTATACTTTAGAAAAGTCTAAAGAATTAATTAAAAGAAGTTTTGGTAGTTTTTTATATTTAGGTCAATCTTCAGGTGAGAATATAATTCTTGAAAATTTAGATAATGATTTAATTGAATTAAAAAAAATTACATCTAACGTTTCATGGGAAGATTTTGATGCCTACGAAAAGTTAAAAAATCGTCTTAAAGAAGAGAGAAGACTTTTGAAAATTTTAGAAAAACAAGCAGCAGAAAAATTGTCAGAAGAGATCACTAATGCACTCCCATATATTAAAGATGGAAGCTTAATTTCAATCAAAACTCCTCAAATTAAAAGAAAAATTGTTCCAGGATTAATTTGTAAGAAAATATATGAATCCCAAAAAATAAAGAGTTTATTGTGTTTGACAGTTGATAATTTATTTATTCTTATAAAACCCTCATACATAGTAAGTATTTTTAATGATTTGGATTCAATTGATGTCTTAGGCCTTGAGATACCAAAGATGTATTTTTCTGGAGAGGTATTTAGGGGAGATGATATGTCGCAGTGTTATGCGGATCGAATTTTAGAAGTTTCTAAAAAAAATGATTTACAAACTCCACAATATGATTTGTCAACAGAAGTTTTGGCACAACAGCAACAAATTAATAATTTAGAAGAAACAGTCAATGATCATCCCGCACATAGATTTGGAGACTCTAGGAAATTAAAGAAATATAGAAAAAGAATTGTTGATGTTGAGCAAGAAATATTTATGAGAAAAAAACTTCTTGAGGATAAAGAAAATCATAACTGGAGAACTTTTACCGATTTGATTAAAATTTTGAATCATTTTGGTTGTTTAAATGATTTGGAATTGACAGAAGTTGGACAAACAGTTGGTGCTATAAGAAGTGAAAATGAATTATGGATTGGTCTGGTTTTAGTTAGTGGTTATTTAGACGATTTAGATCCTCCTGAGTTAGCTGCAATTATTCAAGCTATAAGTGTTGATATAAGGAGGCCTAATCTTTGGTGTAATTTCAAGCCTTCTTTAAAGGTAATAGATGTTTTTAATGAATTAGATGGTTTAAGAAAATTAGTCGCTTCTCAACAGAATAAGTTTCATATTGAAATCCCTATTTATTTAGAAACAGAGTTAACTGGAATTATTTCTGAATGGGCAAGAGGAAAAAAATGGAAAGATTTGGTTTTTAATACTTCATTAGACGAAGGTGATGTAGTTAGGATTATTAGAAGATCAATTGATGTCCTTTCTCAAGTTCAATACTGTATTGGTGTTAGTAATAAATTAAAAATCAAAGCAAAGCTAGCATTAAAAGCTATTAATCGTTTTCCTGTTTCTGAATCTAATGATCTTATAAAAGTCACTGAAGATATTAATCCTGCAACAAAAAGAATTGAGAATAATTCTTAAATTTTTTTAATCAAATCATTGAATTGATATTCATTGCTTCATCGAATTCATCTTCGTTCAAATAACCTAATTTAAGTGTTGCCTCTTTTAAATTTAATGATTCTTTGAAGGCAAGGTTTGCAATTTCAGCAGCTTTTTCATAACCAACTTTGGGAACTATGGCTGTAACCAACATTAATGAATTTTCTAAATTTAACTTCATTTTCTTTTGATTAGGTTCCATCCCATCAACTAATTTTATTCTGAAGTTTTCTATTGCATTTTTTATTAATTTTAAACTTGTGAGAATATTAAACCCAATAAGAGGCTTATATTCATTCATCTGTAAAGTTCCACTAGAATTTGCTATTGAAACTGCATATTCAAGACCCATTATCTGAGTGCAAACCATTGATAAGGCTTCGCATTGAGTTGGATTCACTTTACCCGGCATGATAGAACTTCCAGGTTCATTTTGAGGAATAATTAGTTCATATATTCCTGATCTTGGACCAGAAGATAGAATTTTTATATCATTTGAAATTTTAAATAATGCACCTGCTAATATTTTTATCTGACTCATTACTTGAGCTAAACGATCATGAGAGGCCATGATAGAAAAATTATTTTTTGATTTATAGAAAATTAGATTAGTATCATCGGAAATTGATTTTATAGACTCTTCACAAAATCCTTTTGGACAATTAATTCCTGTTCCAACTGCAGTTCCTCCCAGAGGTAAGAAATACAATTCATTCAGACTAATAATAATTGCATTCTCGGCATCTTTAATTTGCTCTGACCATCCTGATATTTCTTGCCCAAAAGTAAGAGGAACTGCATCTTGAAAATGTGTTCTGCCTATCTTTATAAGGTCTTTCCATTCTTCACTTTTTTTATCAAGGATCTTAGTAAGTTCTCTTATTGTTGGAACTAAATTTTTGATTATTTCATTAACAACAGATATTTGAATAGCAGCAGGAAAAGTGTCATTAGTTGACTGAGATTTATTTACATCATCATTAGGATGAATTGGTTGATGACTACCAAGTTCTGAATTAGTTTTTAAAGCTGCAATATTTGAAATTACCTCATTAACATTCATATTTGTTTGCGTGCCACTGCCTGTTTGCCAAACCTTAAGGGGAAACTGTGAATCGTGAAGACCATCAAGTATTTCCGTACATGCCTCTACAATCAAATCTTTTTTCCTTTTATCTATTAAACCTAAATTGAAATTCGCAATTGAAGCAGCTTTTTTTATGAGGGTTAGTGAATAAATTAACTCAATTGGAATTAATTCTTCTCCAATAGAAAAATTTATTATAGATCTTTGTGTTTGAGCGCCCCATAAAGCTTTCATGGGAACCTCTATTGTTCCCATACTATCTTTTTCAATCCTAAAGTTTTTTGTCATTATTCCTCTGAAAACACTGGTTTAACTTAGATAAGGTTTTCAGTAATCCTAGATACCTAACTTTTCCCATATTACACTTAAATTATTGAGATGAATTGAAGGATTAAAACATTCTTCTAAGTCACTTTGATCAATAAGATCCATTATTTCATTATCTCTCTCTATATTTTGCTTGAAATTCCCATTCTGAGTATTCCAGGCCTGATGAGCATTTTTTTGAACTAATCTATAAGCTTTTTCTCTAGAAAAGCCCTTCTCTACAAGTAAAAGTAAAACTTTCTGACTAAAGATTACACCACCATATATATTTAAATTTTTGAGCATATTTTTTGGATAAACTTCCAAATTGCTTACTATATCTTTCATTTCCCTGAGCATAAAATGCAAACAGATTGATACGTCAGGTAACATAATACGTTCATTGGAACTATGGCTTATATCTCTTTCATGCCAAAGTGGAACATTCTCTAGTGCTGTTAAGACGTAACTCCTCAAAATTCTTGCTAAACCGCTTACTCTTTCACTTCGAATAGGATTTCTTTTATGAGGCATCGCAGAACTTCCTTTTTGCCCTTTTGTAAAGCCCTCCTCAACTTCTAAAACATCAGTCCTTTGTAAATTTCTTATTTCAGTTGCGAATCTATCTAGAGAAGCCCCAACTAGTGCAATAATTTGAACATATTCTGCATGCCTGTCTCTCGATATGACTTGCGTACTTGCTGTATCTGGTTTTAAGCCAAGTAAATCACAAGTTATTTGTTCTACTTTGGGATTCGTATTAGCGTAAGTTCCCATTGCACCACTAATTTGTCCAATAGCTACAGATTCTTTCAGTGTTAATAATCTTTTTTTGTTCCTTATTATTTCTGCTAACCATCCAGCAAGTTTAAAACCAAAGGAAATTGGCTCACCATGAATTGCATGAGATCTGCCAATCATTAATGTATTTTTATGCTTCCTAGCTAATAATCTGACTTCATTTTCTAGGTTCTCAATTTCTGCTAATAACAATTCGCAAGAATCTTTTAACTGAAGAGATAAGCCGGTATCAAGTACATCACTACTGGTCATACCAACATGTATATATCTTCCAGAATCTCCTACAAATTCATTAACACTTGTGAGAAATGCTATAACATCATGTTTAACTTCTTTCTCAATTTCTGTAATTCTAGATTCATCAAACTTTGCATTTGAACGTATCTCTTTCATGGCATTCTCAGGAATTTTCCCCAAGGAAAAATTTGCTTCACATGCAGCTATTTCAACCTTAAGCCAACTCTGGAATTTTGCGCTATCAGTCCAGATTTTCCCCATTTCGGGCAATGTGTAACGCTCGATCACAATTTTTATTAATTATCAATTTAAACTTTATAACCAAAATCGAATTATTGCTCTATACCTTAAAGATGTACTTGCCATTGAACATATTTGCCTGGCTATTATTTTCTTATGTAACATTTTTATGGCTAATTAAGAAAACTTAAAATAAAAATGTTTACATTTATTCTTTTCCTTAATAATGGGTAATTTTTTAGTTCTTATTTAAAATTGGAAGGTATTAAAGAATTTGGATCTTAATCTTGTAGAAGTTCATTATTCAGTCTTTTTTTATTGATTATTAGATGATTAAAAAAAGTAGATTAGACCTTTATCTTCTTAAAAGTGGTTTATGTGAAACTCGTCAAAAAGCCCAAGGTGTAATTCTTGCTGGCAAGGTTAGAGATATCAATGGAAAAGTATGGGATAAACCTGGACAACAAGTATTAATTGGATCTCAATTTTTTATTGATTCGGAACCTATGTTTGTATCAAGGGGGGGCGAAAAATTAATGGAGGCATTTAATAAACTTGAAATTAAAGTAAAAGATAAAATTTGTATTGACGCAGGAATCTCTACTGGGGGATTTACTGATTGCTTATTGCAACAAGGAGCAAAGTTAGTTTATGGGATAGATGTTGGTTATGGTCAAACTGCATGGAAGATTAGAAATAACCCAAAAGTCATACTTTTTGAACGAACTAATATTCGAAATTTAAAACCTAATGATCTTTTATCTAGTAATAATAAATTACCAAATTTTGTGGTTGCTGATTTATCTTTTATTTCATTAAAGTTAGTTTTTAAATCAATTGGTAATTTATTAGAAGGGGATTGTATTGAGGGAATATTTTTAATTAAACCCCAATTTGAGGTGGGTAAAGATAAAGTCAGTAAAGGGGGCGTTGTTCGCAATCCTAAATTCCATACTGAGGCTATAGAGTCTGTTATTTATGCTGCTAAGAATTTCCAATGGAATATAAAGAATTTGATAGCTTCTCCTCTAGTAGGTCCTGCTGGAAATCATGAATATTTAGCTTGGATGACTTTAGGAAGTCAATCAAATAATAAGATTAATAGTGAATATATACAAAATTTAGTAAAAGAAACTCTTTGAATTAAAGAGCTTCTTCGTCTTTGTCGCCAGTTCTAATTCTCACAACAGAATCAATTGACGTGATGAATATTTTTCCGTCACCTATCTCTCCAGTTTTTGCTGCTTCGGCAATCGCATCTATGACTGAATTAACCTTTTCATCCTCTACGACAACTTCTACTTTAAGTTTTTGAAGGAATTCAACAGTAAATTCCGAACCTCTATATCTTTCAACTTGTCCTTTTTGCCTTCCAAAACCTCTAACTTCACTAACTGTCATTCCAACAATACCGGAATTTACTAATGCAATTTTTACATCCTCCAGCTTAAATGGACGTATGATTGCTTCAATTTTCTTCATGATTAAAGATTGAATATTCCTATTTTAATTGTTTTTTGGAAAAACATCCAACATTGAAATATCAGAAAAACATTTAACATTAAGGCCTGCATTCTTGGCGTCTTCAATTAATAGATGGGAATTTTCTTCAGAAATTATTACTGTACTATTTGACAACGCTTCCCACTGATCATTCTCAAAGTGTGTTTGAAGCCATAACATTCCAATTGCAGTTTTTGGTTGAAGAAATTTATTTAAGTTGTTATCGATAGTTATCAAACAAATGTCCATTAATTTTTGATTAAACTAAACACATATAAACCTTTCGGCGGACATTATGAATGTTACTATTGATACAAAAATAAGATTTAACATCTTTTGACTTGGTCAATTGTAATACTTAGATTTGTTGATACTTTTGCGAATTTTTATCTTTATATATAGTTTTTATATATAGGTTTAGTAAAAAAGTTCTACTAAAAATGAGTACAGCTAAATTAGAAGATTCGACTCTAAGACCGCTATATGGTGAAAGAATTATTGAAGAATCAAAAATAATTTGTTTTGATAATCCAAATAAGAAAAGAATTTATGAAATTTCTATTCAGTTACCTGAATTTACATGTAAGTGCCCCTTTTCTGGTTATCCAGATTTTGCAAAGCTAAATATTATTTATCAACCTAATTTGAAAGTCTATGAATTGAAGTCTTTAAAGCTTTATATTAATAATTTTAGGGATATAAAAATATCACATGAGGAAGTTGTGAATAGAATTATGGATGATTTAGTGAATGAAGGTTCACCTCACTGGATACATTTAAATGCTGCATTTAACCCCAGAGGGAATGTTTCTATGCAGTTAGATATTTTTAGTGGGCAGAAAAGAAATTAAAAATTTTTTATTTCATCTGATAATTTCAAAAATTCTTTTTTAAAACCAACTAGATTTTTATTACTAAGGCCTCCAATAGATAACTTTTGTGATTCTTTATTTACCAGAATCCATAATTGGTTAGTTGGTATAAGACTTATTATTGTTCCAAAAATTATTAAGATAAAAGAAAAGTAAATAAATGGTATAGACGGATCATTTTTAATTATTAATCCACTGCTGGGGATTATTTTTTTCAGAGATACTTTTGAAGAGTTAACTTCTAAAGGATCGTCATTGATATAGAGATTACTCCCGGAAAAATTTTCTATATTCGAAATTTTAAGTGGACCATTTTCATTATCTATTGTTAAAAGGAAATTTTTTTTAGTCTCCGATCCTAATTCAACTAAAACTCCCCAAACTTGATTACCGATTTCTGGAATCTCCTTTAATTGTAATTGATAAAGGATATTATCTATTTCTAAAACAACATTTGATATTGCCCAATCGGCTTGATAAATAGTTAATCCTTTAAACCTGATTGGGTGATTAACTTTGGTTGTTTTTATTTCATTTAAATTTAGATTTTCAGAAGAAAAATTTAATTTTGAAATAAACTGTTTGGGCACACCATCACTTTCACGTTCTATAGAAAAATCGACTAACTTTACATTGGCTTTTGAATTTGTGCTCTCGTTAACAAGATCTAAAGTTTCTCCAGGCAGTAAATATTGTTCTTTTGATTGACTTGTAAAACTTCCATATGCTGAACCTATAAGTAAGACTATTAATCCGATATGTACAACTAAAGGACCGATTTTTCCAATTAACCCCTTTCTTGCAGAAATATGACTATTGAATTTGTACGTTTTCCATCCTTTTTTTTTAAGTAATAAATCTACTTTTGATATATGTTCTCCATCTTTATTGATTGGATGACTTGTAGTTAGTTGCAGTTTGGTAAATTTTTTTTCGCTCTTATATTCAATCCATTTTAATGAAGCTTTTAATGAAGGAATTTGCCTCCTGAAACTACAAGCTGCCAGAGAAATGCAAAGAAGAATCAATGTAAATAAAAACCAAAAGCTTGTATATATATGATCCAATTGAAGTTTTAAGACTTTTTCTCCATCTAAAAATCCAAAAATGGGAGCACTATCGAAATTATCAAAATAGAATTTATTATTACTACCTTGAGGTATAAAAGTACCTATTCCACTGGCAATAGCAATGAAGATTATCAGAGATATAGCGAATCTTAAACTTGATATTTTAAAAATTAGATTCTTAAAAATAATCATTTAAATCCAATTTGAAAATAAATTTAATAACCCTAGGGAAACTAAAAATATCCCACTTAAAGTCGGAATTATTTGACTAAATTTTCTAAGAGCTAAAAATTGCTTTAAGTTTTCTGCAGTAGCTCCTGCAATGATTAATGGAGTTACTTGGCCTATCCCAAAGAAAAATAAGAAAATAACAGATATTATTGGGTTTTTAGCTTGCGACACCCAAGCCAAAAGAGTTGCTAAAACTGGAGTAATGCAAGGTGAAGAAGCTAGTCCAAAAGTAGTCCCTATGGCAAAAGGCGCTATAAATGTTGGTATTTTATCTTCAATTATTTTTATATCAGGTCCATTCGGAAACTGAAACTTTAGAATTCCTAATAAATTTAAACCCATTATTATTGCTATTAGAGCAACAAATGAAGTGTAATAAGATGGAATTTGCCCATATATTTTACCTAAGAATCCACTCGCAGCCCCAAGTGCAACAAGCGAAAAAACCACTCCTCCTGAAAAACTAATAAGTTTAAATTTATTTTTCTCTGTTCCGCCTATATAAGCAATAGTCACTGGCAGTAATGATAATGAACATGGCCCAAGACTTGTTAAAAGTCCTGCGCTGAAAACCAAAAATATAGTAAATGGACCAGGACTATTAAGACCATTCTGCATAAGCAGATTACCCTTTTGAGATAATTCTGAAATAACTAAATTAAATGATTCGATAGCTTGAATTTAATCTTTTAAATTCTAACTAATTAAGAGTCTTTCGTGTACTAATCATCCCAATGAATCCTGTTGACTCTAATGAACATCTAACTAACATCCCTGCAATAAAAAAAGACGCTATTAATGAATTGCCACCATAACTAATGAAAGGTAGTGGTAACCCTGTAGTAGGCATTGAACCTGTTGCTACAGCAATATGCATTATTGATTGACCTGTCAACAATACACCACATCCGATAGCAACTAATTTTGTATAGTTGTTCCTGCACTTAAGACTAATTCTTAGGCTTATATAAGAGAATACTGCTAAAAATCCTAAGAATAAAGTACACCCCAATAAACCAAATTCTTCCGCAAAAATGGCAAAAATAAAATCTGTATACATGAACGGCAGATACTGTAATTTTTGTATCGATAGTCCAAAACCTTGGCCAAATAGACCACCTGAACCTATAGCTAATAAACTTTGAACTAATTGAAATCCATTTTCTTGTTGATCTTTCCAAGGATTTATAAATGAAGTAACTCTCAGTTTTTGATATTCGTTATTAAGGATGCTGATACATCCAGTAATTAATCCTATTGAAGCAAATGAGCAAAGAGAGCTAAGTTTTACTCCTCCACATAAACCCATTACCCAAAGAAGAATTCCAGTTAATGATGCAGTACTTAAATTAGGCTGTTTAATTATTAATAAAATTAATAAACCAAAGGTTACAATTGAAATTAATTTTTTTTCATTCTTTACCAGATTCCAATGTGCGAAAAGATTAGAAGCTTCTAGAATTAAAAAAGGTTTAATTAATTCAGATGGCTGCAGACGTAAATTGCCAAGCACTAGCCATCTTGAAGATCCATTAACTGTAATACCAGTAAGATTGGTAAGGAAAATCAAAAAGAATAAAATATAAAAAATAATTCTTGAAAACTTTAAAAGATTTCTAATGTTTGTATTAAGTACGAAATAAAATAAACCAATTCCTGGGATTGTCCAAATGATTTGTTTTTTTAAGAAGTAAGCCCAATTCCCCATTTCCCTACTAGCCACCCACCAACTTGATGATCCTAGTATGCATATTCCTAATATTGACCAAATTCCAATGATGACAATGAGGATTTTTGCTTCATAAGGCCATATCGCCCAAGGTAAAGGAAATATAGACTCCGTTAAATTGCTGAAATTTTTTTTGTAATTAGAACTAAAGGTTTTTTTTCTTTTAGAAATTCTTTTATATTTTATTTTTTCTTGACTTATCTCCAATTTTTTAGATGTATATTTACTATTGAGACGTTTAATTGAGATTTTGCCAAGTCTTTTATTAACGTTTTAAAGTGTTAACGCATTTAAAAAGATGACTTTTCATAAATTTTATCTTTGAAAAATAAAGTAAAAATGGCCTATAGATTCATCATAAATCTTAAGAATTAATTTTTTATAAAAAAAAACTAGCTAAAAGGCACCTCTCCGTGATAGATTCCGTGAGTTTATATACTTACTTAAAACCATTCAAAGGGGTTTCTAAACTATGTTCACATCAGTGGACTCAAATAGAAAAAAACTTGAGCATTCTTCTAACGAGAATGTTCAATTTCCTCAATCTCTGAATAATTCGATCATCAAAGAAAGTAAATCTGGCATTGCCAATCAAATAGATCATTTGCTTTCTCAAAATGATGAATACACAAAATTGCAATTAACAATTTTTGGAATTACTTTTATTGTTTCTACTTTATTAGCATCAATAACTGGAATTTTTCTAGGCTTTACTTTTGGTTTTAGTATTTTTATAGGTGCAATTGCTGGCATTTTTTACCTACGTTTGCTTGCCAAAAGTATAGGGAAACTTGGTAAAGAATCATCAGGTGTATCAAAATTACAACTATTAGTTCCAGTTTGCCTCTTTATTTTTGCGAGCAAGCTAGGATCTTTGGATATTTTTCCTGCGATGATAGGTTTTTTCATTTATAAGCCTTCACTCATTCTTTATTTTTCACGTTCTTAAGTAAATTTTTTTATTCAAAACAAATGTTTTTTAATTCCTTGCTAACAAATTTTGCAGCATTAGAAGTTGGTCAACATCTTTATTGGCAAATTGGAAATATCAGACTTCATGGGCAGGTATTTTTAACATCTTGGATTTTATTAGGAGCGTTATTAGTTTTTATTTCTTTAGGAACTAAAAAAATGGAAAATGATCCTAAAGGCCTTCAAAACCTGCTTGAGTTCCTCTGGGATTACATAAGAGATCTTGCTAGGACGCAAATAGGTGAAAAAGTTTATAGAGATTGGATGCCATTTATAGGGACTTTATTTTTATTCGTCTTTGTTAGTAATTGGGGAGGGGCTTTAATTCCTTGGAGATTGATTAAATTACCAAGTGGAGAATTAGGAGCACCTACTGCAGATATTAATACAACTATAGCCTTGGCTTTATTGGTTTCACTTTCTTATTTCTATGCTGGTTTAAGCAATAAGGGTTGGAGATACTTCGAATACTATGTTCACCCAACTCCGATTATGCTTCCTTTCAAGATACTAGAGGACTTCACCAAACCTTTATCACTCTCTTTCAGGCTATTTGGAAATATTTTGGCTGATGAACTTGTTGTTGGTGTTCTAGTCTTTTTAGTTCCGCTAATTCTCCCAATACCTGTTATGTTCCTAGGATTATTTACTAGTGCAATTCAGGCATTGATTTTTGCAACTTTAGCGGCCTACTACATTGGAGAGGCTGTTGAAGAACATCATTAACTGTTTTCTGATACATTCAGACGCTTTTACAAAGGGTCTGTAATCTGGCAAAATATCTAATCGCGTAGGTCTGAAAATATCAGACCCATTCTTAAAACAAAGGATGTCCAAGCGTGTATGACAACAAAGATTATCACAAGTATTAAGCTCTTTATTTCAAAATTATGGATTCGATTACTTCCGCTGCATCAGTTGTAGCTGCTGGTTTAGCAGTTGGTCTAGGTGCTATTGGCCCAGGTCTTGGACAAGGTAACGCAGCTCAAGGTGCTGTTGAGGGTATTGCCCGTCAGCCAGAAGCTGAAGGTAAAATCAGAGGAACTCTTCTTTTGTCTTTCGCTTTCATGGAGTCATTAACAATCTACGGATTAGTTGTGGCTTTGGTACTACTTTTTGCGAATCCTTTTTCCTAAAAGTTAATATTGCTTCTAATTCTTATTAGCAATATTTAAATTTAATTTTTTAACTTCAACTGAATCATATGTTGGCCTTTAATTTTTTTGGTGCTACAGAAGGTGGATTATTTGATATAAATGCCACTTTGCCACTAATGGCAATACAAGTAGTTGCGCTTACTTACATATTAAATTCTCTCTTTTTTAAGCCTGTTGGCAATGTTGTAGAAAAAAGAGAAAAGTTTGTAAGTAATAATATTATTGAGGCCAAAAATAAACTTTCTGAGGTTAAAAAATTAGAAGCTGATTTATTAACTCAGCTTCAAAGTGCTCGTACAGAAGCCCAAAGAATTGTGTCCGAAGCTGAGAATGAGTCTGACAAGCTTTATAAAGAAGCACTAGAACTTGCTAATAATGAAGCAAATGCTTCAAAAGAAAAGGCAAGACTAGAAATTGAAAGTCAGACGTCCGCTGCTCGTGATCAACTTTCTAAACAGGCTGATGATCTAAGCGAACTTATTGTTAATAGATTGATTCTAGAAAAATGAATTTAACTCTTTTAGCTACAGAAGGTTTTGGATTGAACTTCAATTTATTCGAAACTAATATCCTTAATTGGGCTGTAGTGGTTTTCGGTCTTTATAAATTTTTGCCTGGTTTCTTAGGTAAAATGCTTCAAAAAAGGAGAGAAGGAATCCTTCTTGAATTAAAAGATGCTGAAGACCGACTCCTAAATGCAACTCAAGCTTTAGAAAAGGCGAAGAAAGATTTATCTTCAGCAGAGGAAAAAGCTTCTCAAATAAAAGCAGATTCTCTTAAAAGATCTGAATCAATCAGAATGGAAAGTGAGAAAAAAGCGATAGAAGAGATGGCACGAATTAAACAAAGTGCAATCTCTGATGAGAGCTCTGAAGCATCCAGAGCAATTTCTCAACTACGAAAAGAAGCTGTTGAACTGGCAATTAAGAAGGCTTTAGAATCTCTCCCAAATCGACTTGATAAAACAACACAAGAAAATTTGGTAACTCAATCAATTAACAATATTGAGGTGAATTAATGCCACTTTTAAATTCAGTTACTACACCATACGCAGAGGCATTACTTCAAGTTGTGAATGAAAATTCGCAAACTGAAGAGATTGTTTCTGAGGTTAAACAACTTTTGGAATTAATAAATGATTCCCCTGAATTGGAGAAGGCATTATCCTCTCCCATTTTAGAGACTGATGCTAAGAAGAAAATCATTATTGAAATTTTTTCAAATAAGGTTAATTCTTCTTTACTGAATTTCTTAAAATTATTGGCCGATAGGCAAAGAATTGGAATCGTCACTTCAATTCTTGATAGGTTTTTAGAGATTTACCGAGAAAATAGTAATATTGCTTTGGCAACTGTTACTTCTGCAGTCGAGCTTACTGATGAACAGAAAGGTTTAATTACCAAAAAGATCATCAATATTGCTGGAACAGAAAAATTAGAACTTGTAACTAAAATCGACCCATCTCTTATTGGTGGTTTCGTTGCCAGTGTAGGATCAAAAGTAATTGATGCTTCCCTTGCTTCACAAATTAGAAAACTTGGTTTATCTCTTTCCAAGTAACTTTTAAATCAACCTTAAATTCTTAAATCCATGGTATCTATACGCCCTGATGAAATCAGTTCAATCTTAAAACAACAAATAACTGATTATGACCAATCTGTAAGTGTTAGCAATGTAGGAACTGTTCTGCAAATCGGTGATGGCATTGCAAGAATATATGGCTTAGATCAGGTCATGGCAGGCGAGTTATTGGAATTTGAAGATGGTACCGAAGGTATAGCTTTAAATCTTGAAGATGATAATGTTGGAGCTGTTTTGATGGGAGAGGCACTTGGTGTTCAAGAAGGAAGTAACGTTAAGTCCACAGGTAAAATCGCATCTGTTCCAGTTGGTGAAGCAATGCAGGGGAGAGTTGTTAATCCTCTAGGACAACCAATAGATGGGAAAGGGGAAATTCCTACGAGTGATACTAGATTGATTGAAGAAATGGCTCCTGGAATAATCAAGAGAAGATCAGTGCATGAACCAATGCAAACAGGTATTACATCTATTGATGCAATGATTCCTGTTGGAAGAGGTCAAAGAGAATTAATTATTGGTGATAGACAAACTGGAAAATCTGCTATTGCTATCGATACGATAATCAACCAAAAAGGCCAAGAAGTAGTTTGTGTTTACGTAGCTATTGGTCAGAAGTCAGCATCAGTAGCAAACATCGTAGAGGTATTAAGAGAGAGAGGAGCACTAGATTATACAGTCGTAGTTAGTGCAGGAGCTTCTGAACCTGCTGCTTTACAGTACTTAGCACCTTATACCGGTGCAGCAATTGCTGAACATTTTATGTATCAGGGTAAAGCAACACTTGTTATTTATGATGATCTAACAAAACAAGCTCAGGCTTATAGACAAATGTCTCTTCTTTTAAAGAGACCACCAGGAAGAGAAGCTTATCCTGGAGACGTGTTCTATTTACACAGTAGATTACTAGAAAGAGCAGCAAAACTTTCTGATGCTATGGGAGGAGGCTCTATGACTGCTCTTCCAATTATTGAAACTCAGGCAGGAGACGTTTCGGCCTACATTCCAACTAATGTTATTTCAATTACAGATGGACAAATATTCTTGAGTGCAGATTTATTTAACTCAGGATTAAGACCAGCAATAAATGTTGGTATTTCTGTTAGCCGTGTTGGAGGAGCCGCTCAGACAAAAGCAATTAAAAAAATTGCAGGAACTTTAAAATTAGAACTCGCACAGTTTGATGAACTAGCTGCTTTTTCTCAATTTGCATCTGATCTCGATGAAGCAACTCAGCAACAACTTGAAAGAGGCAAAAGACTAAGAGAGTTATTAAAACAACCTCAATTCTCTCCGCTGAACCTCGCAGAACAAGTTGCAGTTGTTTATGCGGGAGTTAAAGGTCTTATTGACGAGGTTCCTGTTGAAGATGTTACTAAATTTGCAACTGAACTTAGGGAATACCTGAAATTAAATAAGGCAGAATTTATAGAAGAGATTCTTAAAGAAAAGAAATTAAATGATGGATTAGAAGCGACACTAAAAGAGGTCATAAATGAAGTTAAATCATCAATGCTTGCCACAGTTTAAATTTATTTAGGAGATACAATGGCAAATCTTAAAGAGATTAGAGATCGAATCGTTTCCGTTAAAAATA
Organism: uncultured Prochlorococcus sp.; assembly: GCA_902520485.1. Classification (GTDB taxonomy): domain Bacteria; phylum Cyanobacteriota; class Cyanobacteriia; order PCC-6307; family Cyanobiaceae; genus Prochlorococcus_A. The sequence continues at coordinate 28,769 of CABYNZ010000002.1, forward strand.
CAAGAAAAATAACGGAGGCCATGAGACTTGTTGCAGCTGCAAAAGTTAGAAGAGCTCAAGATCAAGTTCTTAAGAGTAGACCTTTTGCAGATAAACTTGCACGGGTATTAGAAAATATTCAATCTAGAGTACAATTTGAGGCTGTCGACTCTCCTCTATTATCCAAGAGAGAAGTAAATAGCATCACCTTGGTTTGCATAACTGCGGATAGAGGTTTATGCGGTGGTTACAACACAAATATAATAAAAAAGGTAGAAATAAGATATGCAGAATTAGTCAAACAAGGGTATCAGCCAAATTTAATTTTGGTAGGAAAGAAAGCTATTGGATATTTTCAAAATAGAAAGGATAGATATGTAATTAAAAGTACTTTCAAAGAACTAGAACAGGTACCTACAGTCAACGACTCTGAGGGAGTTACAAATGAAATTTTAGCTGAATTTCTCTCAGAAAATTCTGATAGGGTGGAAATTATTTACACTAAATTCATCACTTTAGTTAGCTGCGCCCCTGTTGTTCAAACACTATTGCCACTTGACCCTCAAGGAATTGCTGAGGAAAATGATGAAATTTTTAGGTTGACTACAAAAAATAGTAAATTACTTGTTGAAAAATCAAATATTGAAAAAAGTGATTCAGAAAAGTTACCATCAGATATTGTTTTTGAACAAAGTCCTGATCAACTATTAGATTCTTTATTACCATTATATTTACAGAATCAGGTACTAAGAGCTCTTCAAGAGTCGGCAGCTTCAGAACTCGCTTGCAGGATGACTGCTATGAATAATGCTAGTGATAATGCTAAAGAACTAGCAAGTACTTTGAATCTAACCTATAACAAAGCCAGACAAGCAGCTATTACTCAAGAAATATTAGAAGTTGTAGGAGGTTCTGCAGTTTAGCAATAAGATTTAGGATATGCCTGAATACAATATCAAAGTTCAATTTGAGCAAAAGACTTTTAGTTTTTTATGTTCTGAAGATCAAGATATTATTTCAGCGGCAAAAATAAATGGAATAGATTTACCAAGTAGTTGTTGTTCAGGAGTTTGTACAGATTGTGCATCCATGATATTGGAAGGATCTGTAGATCAAGAAGATGCTATGGGATTGAATGATGATTTGAGGGAAAAGGGCTTTGCACTTTTGTGTGTAGCATATCCCAAGTCAGATTTGAATATTGTGATTGGTAAAGAAGTCGAAGATGATTTATATAATGATCAATTTGGTAAATATCAAAAATGAAATTAATTTCAGTTGAATATTATTTAGATTGGCCAGTGTCAATAAAATTAAAAAATTTAAGGAAATTTATCATTGCAAATTTAGAAAAAAAAGGTGATTTAATTCGATGGTCAATTGTTGATATTCAAAATTCTATTGACTCTTTTGGAACAAAAAAACTTAAAATTAAAGCTGTCTTATCTAATTAAAAAATATAAATTGAAAAATTTTTAATAATGGAAAATTCACCAACAATATTTATTGTTCCAACTGGTATTGGTTGTGAATTAGGGGGTTTTGCTGGGGATGCACTTCCTACCGCTAAATTATTAGCATCGGCAAGTGGATGTTTAATTACTCATCCAAATGTTATGAATGGCGCTACTCTTTCTGAAAAAGATAAAAATATTTTTTATGTTGAAGGTTATAGTTTAGACCGACTTGCTAAAGGAGAAATCGCTTTAAAAAGAGTAAAGCAACAAAAAATTGGGATAATTTTTGATTCAGCCATTGAAAAAAAAATATTAGTAAGACATTTACAAGTTGCTGATGCATGTGTTTCTACTTTAGGCATTAATGTTCATTCTTATGTGATAACACAAAAGCCATTAAACATAGTTATTGATTCTGATTCTTCAAAAATCAGTTGTGGCACAATCGAAAATCCTGACACTCTAATTGATGCTGGAAAATGTTTAATAGAAAAAGGAGTGACGGCAATAGCAATTGTGGCGAAATTTCCAGATGATTCAGATTCTTTAGAAACGAATATCTATCGAGAGGGGAATGGGGTTGATCCTATTTCTGGAGTCGAAGCAGTTATTAGTCATTTAATAAGCAAACTTTTAAAAGTTCCCTGTGCTCACGCACCTGCTTTAAATCCAATTGAATTGAATGAAAAATTAGACCCTCGTGCAGCTGCAGAAGAAATAGGATACACCTTTTTACCATCAGTACTGATTGGGTTAAGCAATGCACCTGACATCGTTGAATTGCCTTCTAAAAATGAATCAATCTCACTACACCCTGATCAGATTGAATCTATTGTTGTTCCAAATGGTGCACTTGGTGGAGAAGCAGTATTAGCAGGGATTGAAAAAGGTTTAAATATTATCTCTGTAAAAAATCAAAATACATTAAAAGTGACAAATGAGTTTTATGATTATCCCAATCTTTTTGAAGTGGATAATTATTTAGAAGCTGCAGGCATAATTCTTGCTATCAAAAAAGGTATCAACCTGGATTCAGTTAAAAGACCTTTAAAAAAAATCCAACAGTGTTCTTATAATGACTAATAAGATATTGCTATGGGAACTCTCCAGTCACTTCCCAATGATTGACTGCTTAGTTTTAAGATTGGAGGAGCTTGCTTTCTTTTAAATTCCGCTTTTTTTATGAGTGAGATAATTTTTAAAATTAAATCTTTTTTATAACCATCTTCTTCTAGTTGTTGTAAATCTTTTTTCTCTTCAATAATTCCTTTAAGAATATTGTCTAAAATAGAATAAGGCGGGAGAGAATCAGTATCTAATTGATCAGGACCTAATTCGGCACTTGGAGCTTTCGTACGTATATTTTCTCCAATTATATCTACATTAGTATTTAACATATATGATTTTCTATGATTAATTGAATCTTCACTATCAAGCCAATTGCATAATTTAAAAACATTAGTTTTATATAAATCCCCAATTACCGATAATCCTCCATTCATATCACCATAAAGTGTGCAATATCCTACAGCAAGCTCTGATTTATTTCCTGTTGAAAGTAATAAATGCTTTTCTTGATTTGCTAAAGCCATCAGAAGCGTTCCTCTGATTCTTGATTGAATATTTTGATTTGTTATTTCAGCCATCTCGAAAGATATGGTATTTATAAAAGATTCTTCAAAAGAGCTCATCAAATTTTCAATTGGAATGCTATTGAAATTTATTTTTAATCTTCTCGCTAAATCTTTCGCATCACTCTTTGAATGAGATGAGCTCCACTTAGAAGGCATTGAGACGCAATATATATTATTACTCCCAAGAGCAGCTGTAGCAATTGCTGAAACTAGTGCTGAATCAATGCCACCACTTAGTCCAATTAAAGCTGTTTTAAAATCGCATTTTTGAGCATAATCCCTAACACCAAGGACTAATGCATCAAAAATTAATGACATCTCAGACTTTTCAATTTTATTTTTTTGAGGATTTGTTTGCTCAATATCCCAACTGGTGAGGTCTTCTGAAAAAGCTTTTAATTGTTTAATTTTAGATCCATATTTGTCAAGAATAAAACTATTTCCATCAAAAATTAAATTATCATTTGCTCCAATCTGGTTTACATATATCAGCGGCACTCGAAGATATTTGGCAGCAAAACTGGAAACTTTGGATCTTAGCTCTAACTTTTTGAAGGTATATGGGGAGGCCGATAAGTTAATTAAGATATCAACTTTTTTTTGCTTTAAATCAAAAATAGGATTCTTTTTATGAATTCCTCTACCTTCTATATTTTTGTTGACCCATAAATCCTCACATATAGTAAAACCAAGTCGCCATGTTTTATTATTAATTACTTTTGTTAATACGGAAACTTTTTCTTCTGATCTAAAGTATCTTTTCTCATCAAATACTTCATAGGTGGGAAGAATAATTTTACGAGCAATTATTTTCCACTTACCGCTCTCAAGCAATGCAATAGAATTATAAAGATTTGGGAAAAAAGAATCATTTATTAACTCAGCTATCCCTACTGTTATACTCAACTTTCCATATTTTTTATTAATGTCTAAGGCTAATTGGTCAAGAATTTGATATTGATTTTTGATTAAATTTTTTTTTAAAAGTAGGTCATTTGCTGGATATCCCCATAGTGATAATTCTGGAGTAAGAACTAAATCAGCAGAAGTTGAGCTAGCTTTAGAAGCAGTACAAAGTATTTTTTTTGCATTACCTTCTAAATCACCAACAACTGGATTAATTTGAGCAAGTAAGAACTTCATTCGACTAATTAAGTGGATTCATATAAATTATTATTTTTAACAATATCTATTAATGAAGTTGGTAAATTAGAATAATTTAAATTTGACCTGAGCTTAGAACTTGAAATGTTTGGGATTTTTATGGTTGAAATCTTAAATTTCACTTTATAAGTATCTAACATTTTAAGAGTGTTTGATTCAACAGGATATCCCTCTCTTAAAATCACTAAAAAATTAACCTCTTCAGTAATTTTATCAAAATTTTTCCAGTAGAAAATATCTTTAATCAAATCGCTACCGATAACAAAATCTAGATTATTTAATTCATAAATTCTTTTACATTTTTTAATTGACTCTACTGCCCATTGGCTACTAACACTTTGATTAAACAAAATTTTAGGATTATCTAAATCTTCAATAAGAGTTTTTAATAAAAGGCTACGAATTGAGATATCCTCTTTGTGATTTTTGTTAGGGTTGTTACTAACATAACCAATTGTAAAAGCATATATTTTGGATAATTCTTCAAGTATTTTTTCATGTCCAATGGTAGGTGGATCTGCACTGGTACCAAATAATGCAATGCTTTTCCCCATTTAAGTTTTAAGGCAGAACACTAACAAAATTATTTTTTAAATTTCTATTTGCAAAATAAATATTTATGTGATTAAAAATCTCCGGGTCATTAAAAGTCATATTTTGGATCATAACAGCGGGTTCTATTAAAGAAGCTTTGCTTCTTATAAATATTTCTTTTGCTGCTAATTTCCCAAGGATTTTTGTTGAATGTACTGCGATTGCTGCTTGAATAATTGCTATGGGTCCATAGGGTAATAATGACAGCCCGTTAGTAAAAGGTGCTGTTAATAGAATTACTTTCTTAATAAGGTTGAAAGAGGTATTGACGCCTGCTTGAGTCACTCCCAAACATAAATTATTAATGGATATATTTTTAAATATTTTTCTTGTAGATTCACCTCTCAACTTAAAGCCGTAAATCTTGCTTAATTCACTAATCAATGCAGTATCTATTGCGAAACTACCAGCAACATCAAATAAAATAAAAGGATTAAGAGCCACTGCGGATGCCTTTATAGTTGAAAATTTTCCAATAGTTGATTGAGCTAATTTCTGCCTTCTTTTCAATCTTTGCTCTTTTATTCGCAGAAATAATTTGTCAGCTAATTGAATAGAATTTAGTGTTAATAATAATTCACCATATTTAGTTATTAATTTTGTTATGTAATTTTTAAGATTGTTTTCATTATTAATTATTATTGGAATATTTAAGTCTTTTGGAAGCTTAAATTTTATATTTTCAATTATTTCTTTTAATTCATTTTTATTAAATAGGTCGATTTTGTTTAGAATTATAATAATTTTTTTCCCATCTTTTATAAAAGAGCTTATTTCTCTTAACTCATTTCTATTTAAATCTCCAGAAACTATAAACAAAATAAGGTCTGAATGATTTATAAAAGAGTAAACTTTATCTGGAAATCTAATATTGCAGAAATCAAATCCTGGAGAATCTAGCAACTCTAAACTATTGAGTGTTTGATCTTTAAGAGGCAAAGTTTCCAATTGTATTGCCTTTGTGGTCCCATTAATAATATCTGTTTTGAATACATCTTTTTTTAATAAAGAATTTAAAACAGAAGATTTACCTGCACCTGATTTACCATATGCGCCAATTCTTATTTTTTTTTCTTTGAGTCTTAAAAGTTGTTGATTAAAAGAAATTATTTCTCTATTGAGAAAACTTTTTTCATAATTGGTAAGATTAATAGTCTCCCACCATTTTTTTAAAAGTAAATAATTTTCTTTAATTATAAATTGTTTCATGATTTATTTTTCGACCAACCGGCTAATACTGATAACACAGCTTCTGCACCAATAATTCCCACGAATCCCCCGAATTCATCTACTACTACTTTCACTCCTTTATGATTCTTGTCAAATTTAGTTAATAATTGATCTGCTTTAATCATTTCGGGAATGTAGTCCACAGGTTCGCAAATGTCTGATAATAATTTTTTATTTTCCCCATTAATTAATTTTGCCAACATTTTTTCACGCTTTACTACCCCTTGAATTTTGTCAACCTTATCTCCCAAAATAACCCACCATGGAGAGCTGTCAGACATTATAATTTTTGATATTTCATCAAGATTTGAAGACCCATGAAGACAAGGTGCCGATACCCTAGGTGTCATTAAGTCTTTAGCTTTTAAATCATTTAATTGAAAAACCTTAAATATCATTGCCGCCTCATCAGCTTCTATAAAACCTTTCTGACTTCCAATTTTTGCCATTTGTCTAATTTCTTCTTCATCAGTTGAAATTTCGTTTTCTGCTGTAATCACAGGAAATATCTGTTCAATTAATATTAAAAATGGTCTCATTAGAGTATTTAATATTCTCAAAATAGGAACCGACAGTAAGGCTATTTGAACAGAAAATCTTGTGCCAAGAGCTTTGGGGAGTACTTCTCCAACTAAAACAACTAGTATGTAAAAAGCTATTGAAAAAAGGGTTAAACCAAAACTGCTATTAATTACCAATGCTCCGTATACTCCTAGTATAAGACTGCCAATTATATTAAATCCGTTATTAGTAATAGTAATCACAGTGAGTGTTCGTCCAAGATGTTTTCTAAGTTTTAGAAGTTGATTCGCAGAACTTTTTGGCTTTTGTCTAGAGGCAATTTCTAAAATTCTAATTGAATTTACAGCTAAAAAAGCTGCTTCCACTCCCGAACAACATGCTGATCCAATTAAAATAATTATTATAAGTAAAATTAAAGCGTAAACACTTGGTTCCATTAAAATAGTTTAGGTACTAAATCTGTTTTAATTCATTCTTCCATTTATTTTTTAAACACGCCAATACCCAATTTATGTTTAAACCTGACAATAAAGTTTTTGAAGAAAGAAGAGAAATTTTCCTAAATAAATTAGGTGGAAAAGCTGCTATTATTCCGGGGGCTAATCTGGTAAAGCATCATGCTGATTGTGAATATCCTTTTAGACAAGATAGTAATTTTTGGTATTTGACTGGTTTCGATGAGCCAGATGCAATCGCTCTTTTCTTATCACATAAGCCAAAGGGAGAAAGATTCATTATGTTTGTAGCTCCTAAGGATGTTATTAGCGAAGTCTGGCATGGATTTAGATGGGGTCTAGAAGGAGCTGAAAAAGAGTTTAATGCAGATAAGGCTCACTCAATAAATGAATTAAAAGATTTACTCCCAGCTTACATTCATGGTTCTGATGAACTTGTGTTTTCAATTGGTAAGCATCCATCAATTGAGAAACTAGTTCTTGAGATATTTTCACAACAACTTGAAAATCGCTCAAGATTAGGGATTGGTGCAAATTCTATAAAATCTCCAGAAAACTATTTAAATGAAATGAGATTAATTAAAAGTGAATTCGAAATTAAAAGAATGAGAGAGGCTATACAAATTTCAGCCGAAGCTCATGAACTAGTTAGAGAATCTATTTCTTCGAAGAAAAATGAAAGACAAATTCAAGGTCTTCTAGAGGGATTTTTTTTGGAAAAAGGGGCGAGAGGACCAGCCTATAACTCTATTGTCGCTTCAGGAGATAATGCATGTATTTTGCATTACACATCAAATAACTCACCTTTGAAGAAGGGAGATTTATTATTGGTGGATGCTGGCTGCTCACTAACTGATTATTACAATGGAGACATAACAAGAACTATTCCAATAGGTGGTAAATTTTCTAATGAGCAAAAAATTATTTATGAAATTGTGTTGAACGCGCAGAAAAATGCTATTCAAAGTGCTGTAAAGGGATCGAATTCTAGTGCTGTTCATAATGTTGCTTTAACTATTTTGATAGAAGGATTAAAAGAAATTGGGTTATTATCTGGAAGTATTGAAGAGATAATTGAGAACCAATCTTATAAACATCTTTACATGCATAGAACTGGACATTGGCTGGGCTTAGATGTTCATGATGTTGGAGCATATAGAATGGGAGATTATGATATGCCATTACAAAATGGAATGATTCTTACAGTAGAACCTGGGATTTATATAAGTGATAGGATCCCAGTCCCTGAAGGACAACCTCTAATAGACGAGAAATGGAAAGGTATAGGGATTAGAATAGAAGATGATGTTCTGGTTAAAGAGACAAACCCAGAAGTTTTGAGTATTGCAGCACTAAAAGAAATTTCTGATTTAGAATTTTAAAATTTGACTTATCTAGTTAATAGATTTATTTTTTATTAAGTTTAAAGCTCAAAAATGAATAAGTCTGATTCATATGATTCGAAACTATCTCAAGCAAGAGGTTTAGCTAGCCAGCTCGGCATGTTTGCAGAAGAAAATGATATCCCTAAAGATCTTTGGGATTCATTGGAAGCTACAATTTATAACTTTTATGAAGTAGCCAATGATAGATAAAAATCTTTTGAAGAATGATTTATCATTTACTAAATCCAAGAAATTTTGAAAAAATTAATCAAAATGTGACCATAAACTGATAAATTATTTATTAAACATAAATAAGTGAATGACTTCATCAGATAAGTTAAATCAAAATTCAACAGAAAAAAACGAAAAAAACAGTGATGCCCCAAAGGCTAAAAATTCTTCTTCTAATTCAGGAATGATGGGTGCCACTGCTGTATTAGCAGCAGCCACAATTGATGAAGATGGAGTACCTACTGGTTATACTCCTAAGCCTGACGAAGGAAGGTTCATAATTAAAGTATTGTGGTTACCTGATAACGTTGCTTTAGCAGTCGATCAAATAGTAGGAGGAGGCCCAAGCCCTCTTACTGCTTATTATTTTTGGCCAAGAGATGATGCTTGGGAAAAATTAAAATGTGAACTAGAGAATAAAGTTTGGATTACAGATAACGAAAGAGTAGAAATATTGAATAAGGCTACTGAAGTAATAAATTATTGGCAAGAAGAAGGTAAAACAAAGAAATTAGAAGAAGCCAAATTAAAGTTTCCAGAAGTAACTTTTTGCGGAACCGCTTAAATATTAGTTCTTCGCAGCTTGAATTCGAGCCTCAGCTTTCGAAACTTCTTTTAAGGCTTTAATTTTTTCTGGATTTTTTTCATTTTCAGAAAATTTGCTTATCGCTAATTTTGCTTCTTTAAGATCTTGTTCAGCATTTTGAACATTAATCTCAGAACCAATTTCAGCATTATTTACTAAAACTATAACTTCATCTGATTCTATTTCAGCGAAGCCTCCCATTAGAGCTATTGATTGCCACTGAGAATTCATTCTTAGCCTTAAAACCCCAATATCTATAGCAGTTACTAAAGAGATATGTCCTGGTAGTATGCCAAGTTGACCAGTAGTACTAGGAAGGATTACTTCTTCAGCCTCTCCTTGATAAACATTTTTGTTAGGAGCTAAAACTTTTAGAGAAATTGCCATTAATTTAAAATTATTGAAGGTGATATATTTATATTCAAATATTTATTTTTCTGATTTAATTTTTTCAGCCTTTGCTTTAACTTCATCGATATTACCAACTAAGTAAAATGCCTGTTCTGGTAAGTCATCCAATTCACCTGACAAAATCATATTGAAACCAGCAATGGTATCCTCTAATTTTACATATTTACCAGACATTCCTGTAAATATTTCTGCTACAAAGAAAGGTTGTGAAAGGAATTTTTCAATTTTTCTGGCCCTATCGACTGTTAATCTATCTTCTTCAGAAAGCTCATCTAAACCAAGAATTGCAATAATATCCTGCAGTTCTTTGTATCTTTGTAAAGTTGATTGTACAGCTCTGGCTGTTTTGTAATGCTCATCTCCAACAACAGATGGTTGTAGCATAGTGCTTGTTGAGTCTAATGGATCAACTGCTGGATAAATTCCCTTAGCTGCAAGAGCTCTAGCAAGCACGGTAGTGGCATCTAAATGGGCAAAGGTTGTAGCTGGAGCAGGGTCCGTCAGGTCATCAGCAGGCACGTAAACAGCCTGAATAGATGTTATTGAACCTTCTAGTGTAGATGTAATTCTTTCTTGTAATTCACCAACATCAGTTCCCAGAGTTGGTTGGTATCCAACAGCTGAAGGCATTCTTCCGAGTAATGCAGATACTTCAGAGCCAGCTTGAACGAATCTAAATATGTTGTCAACAAAAAGTAGAACGTCTTGTTTATTTACATCTCTAAAATGTTCGGCCATTGTAAGTGCTGATAAGCCTACTCTCATTCTTGCTCCAGGTGGCTCATTCATTTGTCCAAAACATAAAGCAACTTTGGATTGAGTTAGATCATCTGCATTGATAACGCCTGATTCTTTAAATTCTTCATATAAATCATTTCCTTCTCTAGTTCTTTCTCCTACTCCGCCAAAAACAGATACTCCACCATGTTCCTTTGCGATATTATTAATTAATTCTTGAATAAGAACCGTCTTTCCAACACCAGCACCTCCAAATAATCCAACTTTTCCTCCCTGTCTGTAAGGAGCTAAAAGGTCGATAACTTTAATTCCTGTTTCAAAAACTTTTGGCTTAGTTTCTAAGTCAGTTAACTTCGGAGCAGCTCTATGAATTGGAGCAGTATCTTTAGTATTTACAGGACCTTGTTCATCTACAGGTTCTCCTAAAACATTAAATATTCTTCCTAAAGTTGCTTCTCCTACAGGTACGGAGATTGGTGCTCCGGTGTCAATTGCTTCCATACCTCTTACAAGGCCGTCTGTGCCACTCATTGCCACAGCTCTAACTCTATGATCGCCTAGAAGCTGTTGGACCTCTGCAGTGAGCGCTATGTCTTGTCCAGCAGGATTTTTAGCTTCGATCCTTAGAGCATTTAATATTTTGGGCAATTTTCCAGCTGGAAATTCAACATCCAGGACTGGACCAATTACCTGACGTACTACGCCTTTTGTTTGTGAAGAAGTTGATGGAGTTGCTACCATTTTTTATTGTTTGGTGATGAATAGCTGATTTTAAACAGCTCATAATCCGAAAATACTACCACCTCATGGGTAGATTCGTTAAATGGGTTCGGCCACCCGCACAGTTTAAGTATGGTTTAATTGCCGCTTTGCAGATTATGTTGTTGATGATACGGATGGGGAATTTCTCTATCCATTTTATGACGCAATGCGTCTCAATCATGATCCTCCATTAATTTATGGCAGCTGTTTCACTTACAGTCTCTACAGTAAAACCACTGGGAGATAGAATATTTATTAAAGTTTCCGCATCTGAGGAAAAAACTGCTGGGGGCATTCTTTTGCCTGATTCAGCTAAAGAAAAACCACAAGTTGGAGAAGTTGCTCAGGTTGGTCCTGGCAAACTTAATGACGATGGTTCTCGACAAACTCCAGAAGTGAGTATTGGCGATAAAGTTTTGTACAGCAAATATGCTGGCACAGACATTAAATTGGGGGGAGATGAATATGTCTTGCTCTCAGAAAAAGATATTTTAGCTGTAGTAAGCTAAAATATTTGTTTCAAAAATTATTAAAACTTATTATTAAATTACTGCCTAATCATGGCTAAAAGAATTATTTACAATGAGCAAGCTCGTAGAGCGCTCGAGAGAGGAATTGATATCCTTGCTGAGTCCGTGGCTGTAACGCTCGGACCAAAAGGAAGAAATGTTGTACTAGAGAAAAAATTTGGTGCTCCACAAATTATCAATGATGGTGTCACAATCGCTAAGGAGATCGAACTAGAGGATCACATTGAAAACACAGGTGTTGCTTTAATTAGACAAGCGGCATCAAAAACTAATGATGCAGCTGGAGATGGCACTACAACAGCCACTGTTTTAGCTCATGCAATGGTTAAGGCAGGTTTGAGAAACGTTGCTGCAGGAGCTAATGCAATTACCTTGAAAAAAGGAATTGATAAAGCGACTGAATTTCTAGTTGGAAAAATCCAGGAGAATGCCAAGCCTATTAGTGATAGTAACGCTATAGCTCAATGTGGAACTATAGCAGCTGGAAACGATGAAGAAGTAGGCCAAATGATTGCCAATGCTATGGATAAAGTTGGTAAAGAAGGTGTTATCTCTCTAGAAGAAGGCAAATCAATGACTACTGAACTAGAAGTTACTGAAGGGATGCGCTTTGATAAAGGCTATATTTCACCTTACTTTGCAACAGATACAGAGAGAATGGAAGCTGTTTTAGATGAACCATATATCCTTCTGACTGATAAAAAGATTGCCTTAGTGCAAGATTTAGTTCCCGTATTGGAGCAAATAGCTAAAACTGGTAAACCACTAGTCATCATTGCTGAAGATATCGAAAAAGAAGCTTTAGCAACTCTAGTTGTCAATAGATTAAGAGGTGTTTTAAATGTTGCTGCAGTAAAAGCTCCTGGATTTGGTGATAGAAGAAAAGCTATGCTTGAAGATATGGCAGTTCTTACTAATGGACAACTAATTACTGAAGATGCAGGCTTGAAATTAGAGAATGCTACTTTAGATATGCTTGGAACTGGTAGAAGAATTACTATCAATAAAGAGACTACAACTATAGTAGCTGAAGGTAATGAGCAAGCAGTTAAAGCTAGATGTGATCAAATTAAGAAGCAAATGGATGAAACAGACTCCTCATACGATAAAGAAAAGCTTCAAGAACGTCTTGCCAAATTAGCTGGAGGAGTAGCAGTGATTAAGGTTGGGGCTGCAACTGAAACTGAGATGAAGGATAAAAAATTGCGTCTTGAGGACGCTATTAATGCAACAAAAGCAGCTGTTGAGGAAGGAATTGTACCTGGAGGGGGAACAACTCTCGCTCATTTATCTCCTATTCTAAAAGAATGGGCTGATACCAATTTAGAAGGAGAGGAATTGATTGGAGCTAACATTGTTGAAGCTTCACTGACTGCACCTCTTATGAGGATTGCGGAAAATGCAGGCTCTAATGGAGCTGTGATTGCTGAAAATGTAAAATCTAAACCATTTAATGATGGATTTAACGCTGCTTCTGGGGAATATGTAGATATGTCCTCAGCTGGTATAGTCGATCCTGCAAAAGTTACACGCTCAGGATTACAAAATGCAGCTTCAATAGCAGGAATGGTTCTAACCACAGAATGTATAGTTGCAGATTTACCTGAGAAAAAAGATTCAGCGGCTTCAGCAGGTGCTCCAGGTATGGGGGGTGATTTTGATTATTAATTAAACAATAGTTATTAAATTGAATTTGTATTAGGGGATCATTTTAATGATCCCTTTTTTTATTCAAATTTTATGAAATCCAACCAGCGCTGAGGATAATTGCGAGAGACAAAAATATCACTAAAAAAGTCCAAGTTATTTTGTTTAGAGAGGCTTCCGCACTACTTGCACTATTGAACATAGAGCTTCCACTCGCAGCTATTCCGCCCATTCCATCACCTTTAGGACTATGAAGTAAAACTAAGAGAATAAGAAGAACTCCAGAAACTACCCATATCCAACTAATAATTTGAATCATTCTTTAACAGATTTTTATAAATTTTAAACGTGTTGAACGACTTTATTATAACCTTTTAACTCAATTTCCTGAATAAGTGATTTGCCTGTCATTTCTCTTGGTGTTGGGAGATTTAATAACTGCAATAAAGTGGGAGCAATATCTGCTAAGCCAGCATTCTCTCTTAAATTAATTTCATTACCCATATTTGGGATTTTTCTTTTCTCACCTTCAATCAAAATTAATGGAACTTTATTTATTGTATGTGCTGTCCATGGTTCTCCTTCAGGACCTTTCATTACCTCTGCATTACCGTGATCTGCTGTAATAAGAATGCTTCCACCCATTTCTCCAGTAGCATTAACTATTTGTCCTATACATTGATCTACTTTTTCTATAGCTTTAATTGTTGCTTCCATGTTGCCTGTATGACCCACCATATCAGGGTTGGCAAAATTGATTACAACAAAAGCATAATTCCCGCTTTTAATTGCTTTAGAGCAACTAATAGTTAATTCCTCCGCCGACATTTCTGGTTCCATATCATAAGTCGCTACTCTTGGAGATGGAATCAAATGTCTATCCTCCCCAGGCAAAGGAATTTCAACTCCTCCATTGAAAAAGTATGTTACATGAGGATATTTTTCTGTTTCTGCCGTTCTGTATTGTTTAAGTCCATTTTCTGAAACTATTTGGCCTATAAAATTATTGAGAGATTCTGGAGGAAATGCAACTTTAACGGCAAAGTTCGGATCATATTGAGTAAAAGTAACAAAATCTAGATTTGGTAAATTCTTTCTTTCAAAGTCTGAGAATTCCTTCTCTGAAAGGGATTTGACTATTTGTCTTGCTCTGTCTGGACGAAAGTTAAAGCAAATCAAACTGTCCCCATCTTTAAGATAGTTTTCAGTGATTCGTATGGGCTCTAGAAATTCATCAGTTATGTTTTTGTCATAACTTTTTTCTATGTAATCCTGAGGAGAAATATTTATTTTTTTAATATTTGGATCAGTCAAATTAGCATATGCTTTTTCTGTCCTATCCCATAAAAGATTTCTATCCATTACCCAGTATCTTCCACATATAGAGGCTATTTCGCCTGTATTAAATTTTTTTATGCATGACTCTATTTGATTTATATATTTAGAGGCACTTTTTGCGGGAGTATCTCTTCCATCAGTAATGATATGAATTGCAACTTTTTTGATGCCATTATCAGATGCCCATTTTATTAAACCTAATAAATGATCAATATGACTATGTACTCCTCCGTCAGAACATAATCCTGTGATATGCAAAGTAGAGTCATTTTTCTTTAATGAATTAGCCATCTCTTTTAACTCATTAACCAAGCCTAATTGATTATTTTTTACAATATTTGAAATTCTTACAAGTTCTTGTTGTATTATTCTTCCGGATCCAATGGTAAGGTGCCCTACCTCTGAATTACCCATTTGACCATCGGGGAGGCCTACATCAGATCCACTAGCGCTTATTAGAGTGTGGGGATAAGCATGCCATAATGAATCCATTATTGGTGTACTAGCACTCTTTATAGCATTATCTGATGGATCTTTTCGGTATCCCCATCCATCCAGTATTGCAAGTACTACAGGGCTCTGAGGAACACTTAATCTTTTTATATTTTTGCTGCTAATCTTTGACATATTTAGATCAAATTCATTTTTAACTGATCCACCCTTAAATCTAGCTTTAAACCCTACTGTTTAACAATCTATATTTAATATAGTTAGCTTTTGCTAATTTATGAAAATATTGAACGATTTTAATTAACGATTAAATTATGTCCAATAAAACAAACAGGACAGTAATACTTACTGAAGATGAGCTTAGAAAAACTATCTCACGTTTAACTTCAGAAATTATTGAAAAAGTAAAAAAACTGGACAATCTCCTTTTGGTTGGTATTCCTACAAGAGGGATTGATCTGACAAAAGTTCTGGAAAAAGAATTATTCTGTAAGACGGGTTTAAAAATAAGAAAAGGAACAATTGACCCAACTTTTTATAGAGATGATCAAAATAGAGTTGGAACTCGCCTAATAAAAGCAACTGATATTCCAACTCCCATTGAGAAAAAAGAAATTCTTTTGATAGATGATGTAATTTACACAGGTAGAACAATTAGAGCTGCGATGGATGCCTTGTATTCATGGGGTAGGCCTCAAAGAGTGATGTTGTTAGTAATGATAGATAGAGGTCATAGAGAATTGCCTATTCAACCTGACTTTTGTGGTAAAAAAGTTCCAACTAGCAAAAGTGAAAGTATTAGTTTACGACTAAATAGTGTTGATAATGAAGAAGGAGTTTTTCTTGATTAGCTTTCTTTCAGAAGATATTTCCTAAATTATGTTCTCCTAGAAATTCGTCTTTAATATCAAAACATTTAACTAATAAATCTGCTTCTTTAGTAATTTTGAAGAAAAGTTTTAAGTTGTCTTCTCCAATATTAGATTTATTTTCTAGTTCGATTTTGAGTGGCTTTTTATCCCATTTTTTAACTTCTTCTTCACTTTGAATCTCGGATAATTTTGGTAATCCATTTTCAAAAATCACATCATATTTCATATCTTTTCTTGTTTCTCCAATAATTATTTCAAATATTTTCTGATTATTTTTACTTGCTTGAAGAATGAGTTTAAATGGGTTTTCAGTTGGCCATGTTTGACCTTTGCAAAAAATAGGATGCCAAAAGTGTTTTTGTTCCCTTTTGTTAAATAATCTTATAGATATTCCTTTGTTTAATATGTCTTTAATTTTTACCCCAGGGGTCATTGCTAAAGCTCCCAAAGCTATTGATTCAATAGGAGGTGGAGACTTTATTTGAATTTTTGAAATTTTTTTTGTTATCCATTCTTTAATTAATGGTATTTGAGTTCCTCCACCAACCAAAACAATTGCATTTAAGTCATCAACTGTGCAAAATTTGCCTCTTGCCTGATTTAATAAATCTTTGAGTAAAGAATTAAGGTGATTTAGAAGATTATTTTCAATGAGTATTTTCTCAAATATTTCTTTACTTAGGTAAAATTCACTTTCTTGATTTTGTTCAGAAAATAATTTTATTGGATATTTATTTTCATATTTGATTACAGATGTGCTGAGTTTACATTTTATTTCTTCTGCCTTTAAAAGATTAGTAACATTATTATTACCTGGAATAAAATAATCAACTATCCATTGATCAATATCTTTCCCACCAATTTTTGAGCCTGTTTTTCCAATTATTTCAGCACACCTTATTTTTTGTTTTGAAATTGAGCTTACATCATTACCTTTAAATTTTAATAGTTCAGCTATTGGACCAGATTTTCCTTCTCCTCCCTCTATTTTGACTATATTCATATCGACTGTACTTCCTCCAATATCTAATGTCATAATTTTTGAGCCAAATGGTACATTTATTCCTAAACTTGCCGCAGTAGGCTCATCAACAAGGGCTATTTCATCTACAGATATTTCCTCGCAAAGGTTAACTAACCATTCTCTGTATCCCTTATATGTATCTATTGGAGCAGTTAAAACAAGTCTTTTGATCTCATACTTGTGCGGAATGTTTGCCCACAAAATTTGAAAAAATTTTTCGCCACATTCATTAGGGTTTAAGATATATTTTTGGTTAATTTTTTCAATAGAATTTCCGATTAATCTTTTAAAGTTCGAGTGAAAAAATAAATCAGAATTTGAGTTATCCCTCATCTCTAGAGCACCAATACCAATTTTTGTAATCTTTGAAGGTTCCTCAAACCAAACTGCTGTAGGAATAACTCCTGGAGACGATGTAATATTCGGTATTTCAACTAAAACAGAATTTATATCTTTTTGATCTTGAAAAGCAACAACAGTATTAGTGTTTCCTAAATCGATAGCAAGTGTTCCAGATAAGCTTTCTTCCATATGAAATTATTTAAATCAATTAAGTTCTTTTTGTAATTTATGTTTTGAAATGGTCGAATAAATTGTAAAATACATTTTATAGTAAGAAATCTTTTTTAATGAACATATCTAACAATGCAGGAATTGATTCTAATGAGCTTGCAAAGAGAGGTGAGAGCTTGATAAGAAAATCAACTAATAGATATTTAACTACAGTGAAAATTGCTTTCAGAGCTAAACAAAGACGTTTTGATGATTTTGATGGCTTATTGGAAGAATCAACTATTAAACCCGTTCAAAGGTCAATTATTGAACTAAGTGATGAGCAAGATCAACCAGATTTACTACCAGGCTAATTTTGGTAAAACACCAAAAAAGATGGAGATTACTTAAAGATTTAAAAAAAGGCAAATTTTGCTTTTTGATTGGTGTAGACAATTGGTCAATCGAGTTACAAAAAAGTGAATTCAATTCTCTGTACCTTTTACTCTTAAGAATTAATGAACAACTATTAGTTATCAAAGATGAACTAATGGATGAAGAATCTATTAGTTTAGAATTAGAACAATTACCTTGGTATATTTACTTAGAAGGGGAAAAAAATGAATGGAGCTTAAGGTTTGTTTTTGAAAGTCAAGATCAAACTAGATCCTTCGAAATGTATTGGCCGATACCAATAGCACAAAATTTATTTTATGAAATAAAAAAAATGTGGGAATCAATGGATTAGAAGATAAATAAAATTGGAAATTTTAGAAAAAATTTCCCCTTCCCAAAAAAAATTTTTCACAGCTTTTCCACAGTATTTTTTTAAAAAATATCTGATGATCTAAACCATGTGGAAAACTTCTGATTTTATATAAATCTTTATATTTAAGTAAGATTTAAATTTACAAAATTGATTTCCATGACTCCCCTATTTATTACTGAATTCTCATTATTCTATAACCTGAGACTGTCTCTTAATAATGCTTGTTGACGATTCAGTAATTTTGGAGAAAACTACATCTTGTAGATTTAAATTCAAATAAAGTTTTTCCAATATGCAAGAGTTAAATTACGACAAAAATCCAAAAGTTTCAAATCATAAAGATGAAGTTATAAGTTTCAAATGTGAACTTCAAGAAAATCTTCAAAAAGCTATGAAAGAATTCGTTGAGGATCATCCTAACTGGGATCAATACAGAATACTACAAGCGGCCATAGCAGGATTTTTGATGCAAAAAGGATTTCAAAATAGGGATTTAACGAGGCTTTATATTGGCAATATGTTTTCAATGAATTTTAAGGATTAAAAATTTTTTATATTTTTTCTAGTAGTATTTTTGCAATATCATTTCTGACAGGTAATATAGATAACCTATTTCCTTTTTTTACGACTAATAACTCATTCTCATTAAATAAAATCTTTAATTCAGGTAAACTTAAAATCTTATCTGATTTAAATTTATATTCTACTTTTACACAATCCCACCTAGGATTATCAGGTTTCGATTTTGGATCAAAATATTTTGAATCTTGATCAAATTGAGTAGGATCAACAATATTTAGATCTATTACCTCCATAAGTCCAACAATACCTGGGGGCTTACAATTCGAATGATAGAAAAAAATTTTATCTCCTTTATTCATTTTTCTCATAAAATTTCGAGCCTGATAATTTCTTATTCCATCCCATAAAGTTACACCGTCATTTTTTAAAGTATCTATGCTATATGCATCAGGCTCACTTTTCATTAGCCAGTAATTAGGTTCAGTCATATCAATAAGTCTTGGGAAATAGGGGTTGCTAGTCATTTGCTAGTCACTATGACACTTCGTTAGTTGTCCTATGACTAGCTGAATAGATATCTTTTATAAGAATATCGCATGATTTTAATAAGAAACAGATCGCTAGACACTCAAAAATAAAATTTTAAACAGACCCGTTGAACCCTGATAGATGTATTAAATTTTCAAGGATAAAAAGGGTTCATCTTGATACATTTCAAGTCAAAATGACTAGCAAAATTGTAAAAAGTGACTAGCAAGAAATACTGAAGCTAGTCATATCGATAGTTAGAGCTTCAAGTGCATACTTCTATAAAGAGTATTCAGCTATTTTAAGCCGCTTCTGGAGTAAATATTCTGCTGTTCTCTCTCCAATATCTACATCCCTTAATTAGATGATCGCCTTGAGGGATAAGCTTTTGATGAAAGGGACAAGTAAGGATGGTGACACAAGAACTTGTCGTGCTGTACCTGAAGTGATTGCAAGTAATACATATCTTCCGTCGTTTTCTTACTAATATTTCGTCCTCTAGATAACCCCATTCCTGCCAGTCCTCCATAGTAATATAGTACAAGTGTACTAATATTAATAGCATCAAAATTAGCTATTGGTCAACAATTAGTTCTGGAGGGGGCTATGGGGGGATAAGTCCTTATTCGAAGGTATATTTCATTGCCTCAGACATTTTTGTCATTTTTTATAGATTCGAACATTGTATTAATATTCATTGCTTTTATTGAAGAAAAAATATTATTAAATTAATATTTTAAAAATATATCAAGAATTTGAATATTTCTAAGCAAAACATAATAATCCTAAGTTTTTTATTGCTTGGTTTTAATCAAATTTTTGCGGATAAATCTTATTCAGTAGAAATTAATTGTGAGTCGCCTGTTTGGAAGAAAAATGATAGATGTAAAGGTGAAAATTTATATAAAAGATTAGAGAAAATAGATGAAGAAACTGGTTTAAAAGTTGTAGAAATCGAAAAGGATATTGATTGGAAAAAGAAAAACACTAAAATACCTTTCTCAAGAATTGTTAAAAGGGTTTCAAAACTCGATGGCAGTTATGAATTAGCAGTTTTTGACAGAGATAAAAAATCAGACTTTAGCACAGGTTTTACTGAGTCATATGTAACTAAATGGACTGGATCATATTTAAAGGGGGTGTATATGAGTTCAGGTGGATGCGGTTTCTGGACTTGTACTTATACCGCTCAGGCTTTTTATGATTTCCCCAATAATATAGAAATTTATATAAATGAGAGAAAGTTTAATCTGTTTGGTAATAGTGGACAATTTTCTTTACCACAGTCTTTCATTAATACTTTAAAAAAAGGGGACGAGAGCACAAAAATAAACCTTAAGGTTAAAAGTAGTGTGGGTAATAAGACTATTCCAATAGGGGAAAAAACGGTTGCCTCTTTAATAGATTTCTACAGTAAAAGTATTAAAAACTGGAACTTGCCTAAAGTTGCAATACTTCCTCAAAAAGTTTCTAAAACGAAACTTGATACTGAAGAAATTGCAACATTGACATTACCATCAGTCGTTAAATTAAAAAATGCAAATGGTAGTGGAAGTGGATTTTTTATTAATAAGGAAGGCTTGATTTTAACTAATAGACACGTAGTTGTTGGCGGTGATAAAACATTTCAGATTATTTCTAATGATGGGATGAAAGTAGAAGGAGAAGTGGTTTATGTTGATAGGAATTTAGATTTTGCCTTAGTTCAATCTAAAAATTCAGATAAGGTTAAACCTCTGCCAATGTGTTATCTAAAATATCCAAATCCTGGTCAAAACGTTGTGGCTCTAGGTTCCCCTTTAGGCTTGGCTGGTACTGTAACAAGAGGAATAGTAAGTGCAATTAGATATCCAACTGGAGAAGTTCTTGGAGATTTCGCACCAAATTATGTAACTTTAATTCAAACAGATGCTTCAATTAGCCCTGGAAATAGTGGAGGACCTTTAGTTAATAATAAGGGAGAAGTTATTGGAATTAATACTTTCAATGTACCTGGAGGAGGATCTGCTCAAAACCTTAACTTCGCTATTTCTATAGTTGATATTTTAAATGAATTAAATATTCAGAAACCTTATGCTCAGCAAAAATTAAATATTTGTGGAAATTTACCTAATTAGAATTTAGGTAATTTTCCAAATACATACTTTTTTGATGAGTGTGGGTTGAAGTTTTTCTTTGGGGTTTGTTTTGAGTGTTATTTGTACCTCCAAGGTTAAAAAGCTTATTGGTACCTTACCAGTACACCAGCTGTAACAATACTAATAGCAATTATTTGCAGCTAAAGTTTGGTAAGGCATACATATTTAACTTTTCAGTTTTCAGCTTATCCAGGGCTTATTGAGAATGGATTTATTCAAATTAAAGGTCATTTCTTGAGCTCCTTTCATACATCCTCCTGATGGGTAGCTGATAACTTTTTTTGATATCGCACCAATAGCAATAGCTAAAATTCCAATACCTAATATAGCTTTTGATCTATTACTTGCAAGAAGAGATTTCATTAGAAGTTTGTAAGTGCCTTTATGATAGAAGCGATTAATTTTGTTCTGTGGATTTCAAGCGGCTTCTGGGGCAAAGATCCTACTGTTCTCTCTCCAGTATCTACATCCCTTAATGAGATGATCACCTTGAGGAATAAGCTTTTGATGAAAGGGACAAGTAAGGATGGTGACACAAGAACTTGTCGTGCTGTACCTGAAGTGATTGCAAGTAATACATATCTTCCGTCGTTTTCTTACTAATATTTCGTCCTCTAGGTAATCCCATTCCTGCCAGCCCTCCATAGCTATATGGTACAAGTGTACTAACATTTATAGCAACTGAAAAGGGTATGAGTCAACAAGTTTTTTATTAGAAAGCAACTAAACTCTTATGCTCTTTTCGAGCTGATTTTAAACTTTAGAAACTCCTTAAATTAAATTTAACTTTAGAGATAGATTTTTAAATTAGTTATCACTTTTATGTTGTGTCTGATTTTAACGAAGTTGTTTCAAGAAGAAAATTTCTTCAGGGTTCATTTGCTATAGGAATAGGTGCTTTTGCTGCTGCCACTATTCCAAGCAAAGCAATTGGATTTGGTTCAGACTTTAATGGCATTAGTTTTACACCTTTAGCAGCCAATAGTAAAGATACAATTACTGTCCCAAAAGGTTTTAGTTGGCATACGGTTGCAGCTTGGGGTGATCCATTATGGAGCGGAGCCCCTGAATTTGATCAGCAAACAAGAGGAACTGGGGAGTCGCAAGAACTATCATTTGGAGATAACAATGATGGAATGAGTCTTTTTGAGGTTAATGGCAAGTCAGTACTTGCAGTCAATAATGAATACTGTAATAGAAAAATAATTTATGGTAACCGTGCTAGTGGGCTTCCTGAAACACCTGATGATGTTAGAAAAGGCATGGCTGCACATGGAGTATCGATTTTTGAAGTTGCACAAAAAGGTAGGAAGTGGGAAATAGTTAAAGATTCTCTTTATAACAGAAAAATTACTGCAGATACGAAAGTGGCTATAGACGGACCGGCTGCAGGCCATCCATTACTTAAAACAGATGAGGATCAAACAGGCAAATTAGCAAGAGGTACATTTAATAATTGTGGTAATGGCAGAACTCCCTGGGGAACTTATTTAGCTTGTGAAGAGAATTTTCACGGTTATTTCTCATCTCCATCAGACCCTAATGCAAATCTGTCAGCAGATTTGAAAAGATATGGGGTTAAAACAAAAGATTGGGGTTACAACTGGGTTATGAATCAGGATAGATTTGATGTTGTAAAAAATCCGAATGAAATTAATAGGCATGGTTATATTACTGAAATTGATCCCTCTAAGCCACAATCAATGCCAAGGAAACAGACGGCAATGGGTAGATTTAAACATGAAAACTGTGAAGTTGTTGTCTCCAAGAATGGTCAAGTTGTTGCCTATATGGGAGATGATGAAAGAGGAGAGCATCTATACAAATTCGTTTCAAAAGGAAAGTACATAAAAGGAGCTGCATCAAATTATGATCTATTAACGGAAGGTGATTTATTTGTGGCGATTTTTAATGAGAATGGAACCGGGAGATGGGTTAATTTAAAAGAATCGGGAATGAGCGATTCAGATATTAGTATTTTCACAAGGATGGCGGCAACCCAAGTTGGTGCAACAACTATGGATCGACCTGAATGGGTGGCTGCAAATCCTAATAAAGTGGAGGCGTATTGTGCCTTAACTAATAATAAAAATAGAGGTGTTAAACCTAATCAACCTGTTAATGCAGTTAACCCAAGAGTCGAAAATCCATATGGTCAAATAGTTCGATGGACTCCTGACAATAATGAACATGCCGCTGACGGGTTTAAATGGGATTTATTTGCAATGGCTGGTAATCCTGTTGTTGGAGAAGGTTTAATGAAGGGCTCTGAAAATATTACGAAGGATAATATGTTTAATTCACCTGATGGAATCGCATTTGATTCAAAAGGTAACTTATGGATACAAACTGATGGTAAATATACTAATCAAGGAGCCTTTGAAGGAATGGGTAATAACCAAATGTTATGCGCAAATCCTAGGACAGGTAAAATTGACAGATTTTTAGTAGGTCCTAAAGAGTGTGAAATCACTGGTATCACATGGAGTAGTGATAAAAAGACTATGTTTGTAGGAGTCCAGCATCCAGGTGAAAATAATCCTGACAAATGTCACTTTCCTGATGGTGGGAGCTCAGTACCCAGATCGGCTATTGTTGCAATCAGCAGAAATGATGGCAAAACAATTGGCTGAGGATAGGTACTTTACCTGAAATTTGACTTTAGCAATAGAAAACGACAAGTTTATTTGCTCTTCAAAAGGATAGCTCTTGCTTTATTCCATCTATACTCAAAAGACTCTTCTCTACTTGATTCTTCTATCTGATTTCCATACTCATCTACACCGTTGTAGTACACGTCTAGAACGTACTCTACAAAGGGTTCAAGGGCTTTCCTTCTCTTTGATATAACAAGCTTGCTGAAGTCATCTATAGACTGCTGTAGCTTGTCTCTTTGTAGGTTATGGATCCATGAGGAACCTTGGTGATGGTAGATAAGAACCTTTACTAAATCTTCATAGTCAAGCCAAGGGTGTGCTTCTTTTATTTGTTGTATTCTGTCCATTTGTTTTAAGTTTTAACTGTTAGTTATCTATGTGTGGTTTTCGTGGGGTGGTACGGGGGCAATGTGACCGTGCTACTTCCTATATATGTCCAAAGAAATTTCCTTTAAAAATTTACGGATACAACCTTTCTATCGCTTCTTTCTGTTCTTTCTTTTTTATCTCTTCAGCATCTAATACAGGGCAGGTATTTTGATTCAGAGATAAGAGGAAAGTGCTTTTTTTGAATAGTTTGAAAAGTGGTGGGAGGAGTTGGAGTTTCAATTTTTATTGTTAACTAATCCATAAATACATAAAAGAGGATTCACTATTAAAACAATCCAAAAAGGCGGAGGAGGTCCTCCATCAACAATTGTCCCAGCGTTAAAAGTATTGAATAGAGCTACTGCTAAAAAACAAAACATCAAAGCTAATTCACCTGATAAAACTTTTCTTAAAGAGGCTTTATCTTTTATAGAACTGCAAATAATCAATAAGAAACCAATTCCCAAATTACTAGCTGCTACAACATCTGCAGTACCCCTAACAAGAAGCAATGTTTCACTTGAAGCGTCGCCTGCTATAGTTTCCACTGAAAAAATAAGTAGAAAAATAATTAAAAATCCCAACAGGAAATGAAGGGCTCCGGTAGTTTTTAAAATATTTTTTAACTTCATAAAAAAAGGAGTTATTTGCCCCTTATTTTAGATCAACTGTCAATCAATTAAATTATCCCATGGCTGAGATTTCTTCAGCAAGTTGTTTATTTCTTAGAATTACTTCTTCATCATTTTAACAAAGAAGCTATAACTGCTGCATGCCCCCCAAAACAAAATCCAACAATTGAGATTTTCTTTTTTGGATATTTTTCTTTAACCCAATTTAGTGCTGCAGAAATATCTTTAATAATATTTTTTGAAGTGGTTAAATTTTTATGATGTCTGCTTAATTTCAAGTCTTCTTCGCTGTATGCTAAATCTAATTTTGGAGCTGTTCTTCCGTAAAGGGGTAAGGCTAATACAGGTACATTTTGTTTGGCTAATTTTTCAGAAAAACTCCTTATCCAGTGATTTATCCCAAACACCTCGGGTAAAACTATAGATATATATTCACACTCATCACCTGAATCTACCCACCAAGATCTAAGAGGTAAATCACCACTATAAATGTTTGTCCATTGACCTTTCATTTGAAATTACATAAAAAGTTTGTTTCAGAAAAAAGAGGCTTATTTATTCTTATAGGTTAGATCGATTGTCAATGTAATTTTCCTTATTCAATTTTATAAATTAAATCTTAAATTATATAGAGAAACTTATATTGAACTCATTTTTATATAAGTTATATAAATCAAATTAAGTAGTCTTTTTTACCAATTGAATATACCTGTTGTTAAATAAATATATTTGTCCTTGAAAAGCTCCTAAAAAATACTTTTTCTTGAAATAAAGATTGACAAGACATTCATAAAAAAAACTTTTATAAAACATTAACTTCTTTTATGAATATGTTTCTAACCAACAAGACTCGTTTAAAAATTAAGAATATTGTAAAGAGGATTTCATTAGATGAACCTGTCGCATTAGAAGAAAGAATTTTTGTAGAAAAGTTTGCAAAACATAATTCAACTATATGGACATGGCTTAAGAAAGCTAATAGCTTGAGAAGATATGGCAAGCAAAAATCAGATGGAATAAATGGACTCATACAGAATCTTGGCCTTGATGGTTTAGAAACTGAAAATCATTTTGATCCCAAAAATGATGATCTTGCTGACTGGTTCAGTGGATCTCCTGACTGGGTGAGAAGGAGCTAATTACCCTTAGTTTAAAATCAATTAAATTAATAATGAAAAAAGGGAACTTCCTCAATTTGTCTTGGAGCATAATCACAAATTCCGAATTGCATACATTCCACTTGAGCATCAGTTAGTTTTCTCTCAATTGAAAACGAATCTAACAAAACACCAAATACATGTTGAATTTTATTTTTAATTAGATTTCCGTAAGTCATAATTAACCTCTTTTTTTTAGAAGTTATTTAGTATGAGTTATATTCAAGAATCAAGAATTTTAATACCTAAAATACAAACTATAAATTAATCTTTTTTAAAATATTTCACTAAATTAATAATCAGTATTTTTGCTCTAGGAAATTTTAATTAAAAACTCTAAGTTAGACCCACTGATTGAGGTTTAACTTCATGAGTACTTACAAAACGAAATACTTTAAAAACACAAAAAAGATCAATAACACTCTTTGGTTGGATAAATTAATTAATCAACTTGAAAAAAAATCAAAGGGAGTTTGTTCATGAATACATTTAGAAATAAACAATTCAAAAATGAATTAGATCCCAAGTATGCCTTCTATGGTTGTCTTCGTAGTTGCGAAATTAAGAGTAATACTGAAAAGTCTCTTGAAGAATGCGTCGAAAATTGTGAACCTAGATTATTACCAGAGAATCTTGATAGCTAAAAATAGGAATTTAAACTCTATTCAATAACTATTTTGACCTTATAGAGTTTTTATATAGATTTAAGGAGGGTAATCTTATGACCAACCTCGCAATTGCGCTACTTCTTCTAATTATAATTTTAGTTAATTTTGGAGCGATCCTTACCGCTAAAATTTATTCACAATCACTAAAAGAAATTCAACGTAAGAGAATATTTTGTAGAGAATCTATAAGTAACCCATATTGTGTTTTTTGATAAATTAATTCCAAACTAATAGATCTCAAACTAGAGATCTAATATTAAAAGTTAAAGTCCGCCAAAACTAAAAATAAGGTGTATATGGTACTTCTGTTTTTAATGAATCTCCGTAGTAACTTTCAGCTGACTTTACCAAGATCCAATAAATGAAATTTAGAAATGATTTTTCCATAGGAATATCTATACCCTTTTCTTATTCAAATCAGAATTTAAAATAAAAACATCGTAGAAAATACTTAACTGAAGAGATTTAGATTTTCTTAGTTAATTTGTGTTGGTTAGGTTTGTATGAAATGCTACTAAAGCTTGTCTTATCAACCAATTTGGTAATATTGCTTATTGATTCCTGTAATTTCAAAAGATATATTAAATGGATAATCTAAATATAAGAAATTTATGAGTACTCAAAAAAGTCAAAGCCATAAAAGACAAGAGCAAAATAATACAGAATGGTTAGATGAATTAATCAATAAAATTGAAAATATGAAAAATAAAATATCTAATACTTTTTAACTAATTATTTCTTCTATCATTTATTCCGTATTGATAATGTAGTTAAGTACAAAAAAGTTGATTATGAAAAATTTTATACTAATAATAGTCTCTTTATCTTTCTTATCTTCTTGCAGTAATGACAAAGATTTTTTTCTCACTAAGGGGAACGCTTTGTTAAGTTGCGGAGGTAAATCTCGTATTATCGAAAATGATAAAGAAGAGATAATTAATACTGAAGTTAAGGATTTAAGAGATGGAATTGGTAAATACGTTGAATTTACAGTTGTTGAGACTGATAAAAAAGGAGGCAAATATAGGATTATTAATTGTTTCCCAAGTGAAGAACCACAAGATTCAATAATAAAAACTGTTAAAACAAATTATAAATTAAGTAATTAAAAGTTATTTAAAAATAATTAGCTTACCTTTAAGATGCGATTTTTGATGATTTGATAATTTCCCATGCTTCTGATGCGGTATCTGCATATTGGAAAAGATTTAAGTTTTCATCTGAAATTAATCCAAGATCAGCTAGATATTCGAAGTTAATTATCTTATTCCAATAATCTCTACCAAAAAGTATGATCGGGATTTTAGTTTTCATTCCTGTTTGACAAAGTGTCAATAGTTCAAATAATTCATCTAGTGTTCCAAAACCTCCAGGAAAAAATACAGCAGCTACTGATCGCATGACAAAATGGATCTTTCTTAATGCAAAATAATTAAACTTAAAGCAAAGACCGGGAGTTATAAAAGCATTTGGGATTTGTTCATTAGGCAGACTGATATTTAACCCTATAGATTTACAATTTGCTTCAAATGCACCTCTATTAGCAGCTTCCATAATTCCTGGCCCCCCACCTGTCACAATCACATGAGAATTACAGTTTTTATTTTGATTACTAATTGAAGCAAGTTTAGAAAACTCCCTTGCGGATTGATAGTAATGACTCATAAGAAGCAAATTTTCTAATCTATTTAAATTACGTTTTAAAAGTATCGATTTAGGATTTTTTTTAAGCAACTCTTCTATATTTTTAAGTCTCTTTTTTATATTTGCTTCTTCTGTAATGCTTGCGCCTCCAAAAATAATTATTGTTGAAAGAATTTTATTTTCTTCAAGGATTAAATCTGGTTTAGTAATTTCAAGAAGCATTCTGACTCCACGCATTTCATTTCGGCTAAGTAAACCAATATCTTCGTGAGCCAATTTATAAGTATCAGAATTAATAATTAAATTCAGGTTTTTTAAATTATTAATAGGGTATATATGTTTTTTCATTTCAAACAAGAGTTTTAACTTTTCTTTCTAGAGGATTAAAATAGACTCTTTTGATTTTGTTATTTTCGTAAATCCAATAAACAGGCGGACTTTTTCTTGCCTTAATTAAATTAATTTTGTCTAACTTTTGAGGGGTAAATTCTTTAGAAGGATCAAAAAATTTATCTCTCTTGGGTTGGTTTAAAACAATACTACCTTCTTTCCCTGAGATAGATCTGTGATAAGTTCCTACAGGAATTTCTAATGCTCCCATAGATCTATTTAAATAAATCACATGATGAGGTTCATCCCAGGAAGGATTTATTAAAACAAATGTCCTTTCTCCAGTGATAACTAAATTGTGGTCAATTTGATGATTGTGAACGTAATATTGCTCATCTTTTAAATCATCTGGAGGAGATATAGCTTCTCCAGAATGGATCACAACATCAGAACCATTAGAACTATCTATGCCTGCATCGAAGAATGTGACTTTTGGAGTCTCTCTAAAAATATTTATTGGGAAGAATCTTAATTCCATAGTGCTAACTCCCTTTTAGAAAATTTATAAATACTAATAAAAATTTATTTACTTTTAAAAAACAGCTATTTAATTTTTTTTAATTGCAACAAACCAGGCAATCTTCTTGATTTGGATAATCTATACATTCTTTATTTAAAATTTCTTCTAAAAAATCTACTTTTTTAACATAATCAAGATCTTTTAATTTTTTGTTTGGAACCGTGAACTGAGTTTGTAGTTTCATTTTCTATTCTCCTAATTAATACTGTTTTTTGAATCCATTCCAAGTTTGAGAAAACCTTAATCCCAGATAAGAAATTAAAATTGTCCAAAATAAAATTTCTATACCTAAATTAGTCATTTGCTTGGCCTCCTTTCTTTCTGATTATTCTTTAGTACGGGTATTATGTAAAAATCAAGCGTAAGAATACCTAAAAGTTAAAGTTTTTAATCACAAAAAATCTTGCAATGATTGTTACTCGGATGTTCTGTACATTCATTATTCCAATAAGCTTCAATTTTTTTGAGCTTATTATCAAATGAAAGGTCTTTTTTATCCAAATTAATTTCTTGGATAGTAAATGTGTCATTTAGTGCCATAAGACTTACCCCTTTACTACAACTATGTTCTAATTCATTTGAATAGTAAATTTCAAGTTTTATGTGTGCGGTAAGAGGAACAAAATTGTACGGATTAAGGATCAAAAAAAAATCTCAAATTATAAATAATTGCAAGGAAAATATCTTCAAAAAATTTATTCCAACTTTATAAAAATTTGTATAAATTTTGCTAGAAATTTTATTCTTTTAATACCTTCTTATGTCTGCTAGTATCTATCATTCATCTAATCTATCTGCATATTCTCTTAAAATCTCAACCATCTTTTGATGTGGAATTTTTTGTCGATATTCTCTAAAAAATCAAAAAATTTATCTAATTAATCTTTATTGGAAAAGATATAAAAATTAGCGTCTCATTTTAAAAGTAAAGTATGCAAACCCACCAAGCAATAAAAGACTTACAACCCCATAAGAAATCGCTATGCCGTAGATGTAAGTCATTTATTTATAAAGACATAAGCAGAATATAAATAAACTAAAAAAACTCCAATAGCTATGGAACTTCCATAAATAAGAAAGTTCCAGAATCTATATAATTTAGGTTTTTTAAATTCTTTTTCTTCTTCTTTAGTAATCATTTATTTTCTTTTTCTTTTCTGGCAGCATTACCTTTTGCTCTTAATACCAAAGTGATCGTAAGGGCAGTGCTTAATATCACAGTATCAATTAATAGGTGCGGGGAAATATTCATCAGCTGCAAAGAGAAATAAGAAGAGTCATTATCTTTTCAGCAATAAATCTATTAAACATTAAAAAAGAGGGATTTATCCCTCTAAGTTTAGATCGACTGTCAATCATAGTCTACTTAACCTTTTTAGCTTCTCTAAAAAAACAGTATTTTATTTAGCCAGAGCAAGAGAAGGCACCTGCAAGAATATTTTTAAAAATTGGTGCTTGACCCAAGGCATACAAAAAGAAAGTTGATGATGCGAGAGTAATAGCTATTTTAGAAGCCCTGTTAACTTTCAATTTTGAGACTTTTGCAAATGCAGAGTCCATTTGTTCTTTAATTTATTGATCTTATAATAGCTGCAAAAATTAAATATTCAGCATCAATATTTACCAAAGAATAATTTTATTGCTCCTTTTTCTTAGCTTGTATTTTTACTAGCTCAAATTCTTTTTTAGAAACTATTCTGATTTTGTATGCTGGATATCTTGTTTTCCACCATTTATTGATCGAAATAGCTACTCCTTCTAAATTTTGGGTACAAATATTGACCCATAGAGTTTTAGTTTCAATTTCTTTGTAGAATTCCCAACTTGTAGGTGAAGCCATTAAAAAACGCAAATGAAAAAATTCAATAAATTATGGGAAATGGTCCATAAGCTAAAACTTTTGTTTTTTAATGAAAGGATTTAGTTGAAGATATAGAGTTTTCATTAAGTGGTAATAAAAAACTTTAAACAAAAAATTTACATCACTTTCACCTTCTAGGAAAGTATTACTTTAATTTTATAACTAGTTTAAATTAAAAAATATCTCCGCAAAGAAGGGGCCAAAAATTGACCCCTCTTGGTGAAACTCTTCCAAACAAACACCATTAAAATCTTACTCTGAAAGTTGCAAAGTTAAACAAATTAACAAAATCAAGATTAACAATTTATGCGGCCTTTTTAAAAGGGTTCATATTCCTTAAAAAGTTATTACTTTTGCGGGTACTCATTTTTCTATATCTTTGATTTATATCCAGGATATACTTTCTAGCTTTCTTATCACTTTCAATTTTCTTTTTTCGAAGACGTAAAGCCCTTAAATCTTCTATGGACATGAGGCCATCATCTTCATTGAAATTTAAATGATCAAATTGCATCAGCTTAAGAAATTAAGTTTCTTCTTTAAGTGCAAGATTAACAACCTTATCTTTATTTGCAATAGAGATAATTAACCAACTTAACTCAAATTAGTTATTCAATTTTCAGAAACCTATGAATTTAAGTATTAAAAACTTTTGATTGAATTAGATGGAACCTTTACAGATACAAATGATTCTCCATAATGAGATTCGGCTGATCTTATCAGTAACCAGTAAAAGAAATTTACTAAAGCTTTCTCCACGAGGATTTAGTAACTAATTTAAATAAACTCATCATTTTTGTAATAGCAATATACAAAATAAATTTATTACGCAATCAAGATATTTACCTCATAAAGCATACTTGCATATTATCTAAGAAAAATTTGCACTCTCAGGCTTTAGGCAGCGGACTAAATCCTCGTGGAGTATTGGACTTTAGCCCGCTCTATTTTTTTAGCAAAAGAAAAATAGCACTGCAAGGTAACTAGATCTCCAATTTTTATATTTGGCTCTGAATAAGCTAATTGAGCAAGAGCATCTGAGCATATGTTGGTGTTTTTTATTGTATAAATTTGCTAAAAAACTTTTGTTATAACAATGGCTTCAGTATTTTTGCTCATTGATATATTCATTCTTAAATAATATTATTATTGATGCTTAAAGAAGGTTTAATTTTGAAAAAAATAATTAAATTTTATAAAATGCTCAAGAAAAGAATCTATATTCTTAATGCAGAGACTGAATTGAAATTTATATTGGAAAATAAGTAATGGGATTCCCACATTGCCCTATTTGTGTAGTTCTAGCATTTGTTTCAGTTTTTATGGGAGTTACTCGTAGTTATATGTTTTATATTCTTGTTCGGGAGTTTATGAGAGCCGAATCTACTTTTAAATTGAAGTTTAGTTCCTATTAATTGTTGACATCTAAGTATAAATACTTTATAAATAGATTGTAGTGAATACTACAAAATCGTCCGATCTACCATCTGATAGACCGCAGTACGACTCAAGCCATAGGACGGGGACTTGAGCAAGTTCAGGAGCTGCATCATGGTAAACATGTATTTCAATGGAAAGTCATTCGTATATTGTAGAAAACAAGAAGAAAAGATTATAAAGCTTACTTATAGGGGATCTATTTACTTAAGATAAGATTTTTAATTTCTTTTTTAAAAAGTTTGCAGATTTATTGAAGTTTTTGGATTAAGTATTTATAAATACTTTATAAGAAGAACTTATAATCAATATATTTTTTGCCTATTTAAAAATTTATATATTCGTATATTTAGTAACTAGAAATTAATCTTAAAAAAATTAATTTGTAATTAGATTTTTAGAAGGTTATGCAACCTATTTCTGAGGAACTTTACAAAAAAATAGTTGAGAGTTCTAAAAAATGAGTAAATTACTAATTGCTTTATTGGCTTTAGATATAGGAGTTAGTCTGTCTAAAGTTTTTATTTTTACCTGAAAATTAAATCACTTAGCATAAAAGAAGCAATTGTTTTCTAAAATAAGAAATAGTTACTGGGTATTATTTATTTTATAAAATACAAAATTAAACCAACAAAAGAACTTCCTACAAGTAGTAGCACCATAAAAAGTGCTATTAACTTTGCTAATCCCATAAAGATAAATCCGAATTTCCTGTAGATCTTTGCATCCAGTGAATTTTCCAAATATTATTTAATTTTTTAAAAATTGACGTAACTGTTGGTAAGTCATCATTAGGCGTCCCTTTATAAGAAAATTTTGAACCTAGTGTAAAAATGCACATTACTATATTTTCGCTTAAAAATTCGAATCGGTGAATTTTAGTTATTTCTGCCTTTTCTTGAACAATTTCATCAGTAATCATTTGTTCGAAACCTTTTGCATCTATAGGATTACCACTCGGCCTTATGAATAAAAAATCTTGAGTCGCATTATTAACAAAAAATGAGGCCATTTTTTTTGGATTAGCAAAATCATTTAATAATGAAATTATTGTTTCTTTATCATTCATAAAAAAAGGGACGTAACTCTTCTAGTTTAGATTGACTGTCTAAAATGTACAAATCGAAATGTAATGATTCTAAAAAAAATTCGTTAAGATGTTTGAAATAATTAGATTTTAATGTAAATCATGATCAATTCATTAAACAAATTATTGCCAGTTGGCAAAAAGGTCAAAAAATATTTACCTTTCTTTATTGGATTTAAATTACTTACATTTACGGGTTTTCTTACTTATATAATGAATCGATAAATGATATTTCCTTCATAAAAAACTAATTAATTTAATTTGTAGTGAATAAAAAAGAACGAATCAAAAGGATCAAATCTATGTCTAGTAGTGAAAGACAAGAATTGATCATAAAGAAGATGAAAGCAAAAGGTATAGAGGTAGGTAGTGGAGTCCCTGATAAAAAATATAATAGTCAAGAAGTTTTTGAATTAATCCAAATTGCAAATTGCTTCCCAGAATTGAGAGATAAAAAATAAAAAAATATATGGATTCACTTGATTAATCCATTTATTTTGGCTCCCTTAACGCAGAAATAATTATTCCACCTATCAATCCAAGGTTCATTAGCACTGCTCTTTGATGGAAAGGGAATACATGAAATATTAAAGTTGTCGGGATAAGAAAAAGTAATAAAAAAACCGAACCAATTTTTTGATTTACTCCAAATATAAAAAATCCAGAACCTAATATAAGACATATAATCGCCCCTACTAGAAGAATAGATGAAATTGGTTCAGGAATACCTTTTGAAGAAATATATTCAACTGTTTTTTCAAAACCAAATATTTTTCTTGGTATGGCTGTAATAAATATTGTGGAAATTAATACTCTTGAAAAAAAATCGAAAAAGGATTGGACACTTCTATTTTTTAAAAAAGAATTCTTCATAATTTAATTATAAGAAAAAATTTTTATTTTTTTAAAAATAATTAATTTGACTTAAATACTTTTAAGTTTTTCAAAGTTAAGAAATTTTTTATTTGATAGTGAGACTATTTTCTGAATTATTTTCAAAATAATAATTATTAAATATTTCTTTCCTATTTAAATTAATGCCTATTTGCAAGTTAGTTCTAATGAAATTTATTTTGACTTTCTTGTGCCACCGTAAGAATAATTTTTGTGTTTAGAAATTATATTCCAACATTCTTTGCAACAAAAAATCCAGTCTTCATGAATTATGGATTTAACTCTATAATGGATTTTATCTGGTTTTTGACATAGATCACACTTTTTCATTAATCTTTAAATTTGTCAAATAAATTTTAGATAAGAAAAAGTATGATTTAAAACATTCACGAAAAGGTTTTTATCGTGTCATTATGAATTAGCACTCCGCACATCCTGAAGCAAAGCAGTGGTATTGTTGAGTGCGATTATTTTTGATTGCAAGATAAAAATTTTCTAATTTTTATTAAATATTTTTAAAGTATGTTTATTATTTCATTAAATTATTTGAGCTATTTTTTTTGATTTAATTTTAAAGAAATTTTTGGATTATACAACCAAATTAGAACTTTAAAAAGAAACTCACGAATCTCTTTTAAATGATTTTAATATAATTTTATTAGGGTTTTAAATTATGAACATTTATTTATTTTGGATATTATTTTTAGCACTATGGGCAATAGTTCCCTTAATGATCATTAAAGGTAGAGTAGACGAAGTGCCTAAGATTCAGACTTCACCGAAAGTTAAAGAAAAGAAAAAAGGTTGGTTTAATTAAGGGTATATCTAATTAAGGGGTATCTAATTTAGTAAATCTAATCCGAAAAATAATTCTTGAAAATCAAATTAAAGTTTAATTTATCTTTATTTATTAAAAATAAAAAATGATAAATTAACTTTTTTATTTTTTTTCTTATAGATAGAACAAAAAATCATGGAGCTACATTATTTACATGTGTTGTTAGATATAAAAAAGATCTGAGAATTTTTTTTGCGAAAAAATTTTGTTGAAAAATTTTATTATTTATTTTTTAAAATATTAAAAGGAACTTGATTTTCTTAGTAAATAAATTCCACCTCCCAGAGAAATTAAGACAGGTAACCATGCAGCAATAATTGGTGATAAAATACCTTTTACCCCGAAAGAACTAAATATAAATGACATTACATAATAAATTAATATAAGAATTACGCTCAATCCAAATCCCTGACTTTTTGAAGATCTTAAATTAGATTTAGATCCTAGACTGCTTCCTATTAAACCAAAGACTAAGCACGCAAAAGGTAGGGTGAATTTTTCTTGAATGCGGACTTTAATTCTTCTAATCTCCTTTAAGTTTCCTGTTTTTTTATAAATCTTTTCTGCTTGTATAGCCTGCTTTAAAGTCATTTCAGTTGCATCCTTGGGCACTTTTGCTAGCTCCATAGGCCCTTCAACAAATGGATATATATATTCTTTAAATTGAATATTTGTTGTTTGTCCACTTGGATCAATTGAAACAATACTGCCATCAAAAAATATCCAAGAAGAACTTTTTTTGTCAAATCTTCCAGTCTTTGCCTTTAAGATTTGTTGAACATCTTCTCTGGAAAAATCTAAAACTGTAACTCCCTCCATAATGTTGTTTTCATACCATGAAGCGTAAAATATATGAGTAAGATAAGTATTTATTTTTGTTGGTTTTTTATTTGATGCATGTATCCTAGATCCATATCTTGAAAACATAATATTATCTTTTCCTTGTTCGCCGCTAAAAGAACTTCCTATTCCTGCTCTTAGTGTCGTTTCAGCTAATTTGTTGCTCGTAGGAACTAAATTATCATTAAAGTAAAAAGTTAGTCCTGTCATAAATATTGAGAGAGCAATAGCTGGAGAAATAATTCTTGAAGTTTTTATCCCCAATGATTTCAATGCCAACAATTCAGAGTTGCTTGATAATTTTCCATAGGCTAATAATGTTGAAAGTAAAACTGCCATTGGGAATGATAAGACTAAAAAACTGGGTAAACTAAAAAAAAGAACTTTTAAAGCTAAAAATAAAGGTAAACCAAATTCAACTATTTTCCTTATAAGATCAAACATTACCCCAACAGATAATGAAATAACAGTAAAAGCAGAAATTGCAAATATCATGGGGGGTATTATTTGCCCTAATAACCATCTATCTATTAAAGGCAGTAAATACCAAGGAGAAATAATTTTATTTATAGTATTTTTAATTAGTGATTGATTTGAAAGTTTCAAAAGAAATTTATTTGATTTTTACTTTTTTTTTCATTATAAAATATCAATGATTTAGAAACCAATAAAAGTTGATAGTTAAAAAATAATTTTATTCTCTAAATTTCAATAATAAATGGTAAAACTAATTTATTAACACTTGCAATAAAACAAGAAATTTGGTTTCTTTAAAAAAAGAGTTAAAAGATGAAAAATAAAACTTTAATAAACGAATGCTGTTGCTTACATTGCCAACAAAAATTCAATCAAATTAGTAATTCAAGAATGTATTGGGACAAATTAATTTTAAGAAAAAAGCTGGTATAGTTTCTCTACTAAATACTCTAAAATTTAAGACTTTCTCTAAACTAGTTAATTTAAAATCTATTATTTTTAGAAAAAAAGATAAATTTGTCCGACCTTTAAGACCTTTAGTATTAAGTATTTTTAGATTAATGATATTACTTAACCTTCTGATTTTTTTTGTAGATCATATTTTCTCTATTTAAAAGAAAAAGGATAATCAAAATACAAGATGGAATGAGAATAAAATCTAAGGACATACATTTTTTTAGTATATTTTCTATTTAGCAAATAAAAAAATCTTTGGCATTAGTTTCTTTTCTTTAAAATTTTATTAAATATGTCAAAAATTATTTAAATACTTATTTGTTTGCTTGCTTTTAAAATTGAAAGAGCTTGCAAGTATCCCACCGGCAAGCTCATGACGACCTAGTTAATTCATTTTTTTTGATTTAACCAGCTAAGCACTTCCTAAATGCTTCTTCTATCTTACTAAGTAAAATTACTCACTGTGAGTATAAATGCTCATTTCCAGTGATTTATCTGCAAATTTGATAATAAAAGGTGATTTAATCAAAAATTATGACCTGTTAATTGTTTTTAAGCAGATATGTCACATACTGACCCGTAAAGTAAATACTAAGAGGAAAATTATTAGAAATTTTGGTTTACATAAGTTAATACATGTGTTACATTAGTTAACAATTATTATCTTTTTAATGACAAAATCAGGAGTTACAACTGAATCAGGTGGAAGACAGAATATGTTCCCATCAGAAACTAGGCCTTATATTGATGAAACTGTGTCTTACGATGGATACCCTCAAAATGCAGAAAAAGTAAATGGTAGATGGGCTATGGTTGGATTCGTTGCACTATTAGGTGCCTATGTAACAACAGGGCAGATCATACCAGGAATTTTTTAATTACTAAATAACTGTTTTATAAACTTTTTTAAACGATATTATTTAATTCTTTTATAAGAGATTTCAAAATTTATTTTAAATTTGAAAATAAGAAAAACCAGATAAACGTTATGGCATTTAGGCTAAATATTACCCCAAGAAATATATAAGCGAACTTTTTACCTATGAATGCTGTCTCCGGTTCAAGCTTTACTCTCATTAAATCGTCTAAATATCTCGATAAAGATAGCATTAATTAATAAGTAATTTTCTATTTTTAAGAAGAATAATATTCAAATTAATATTTTTCTAAAGTATAAATTAAGATCAAAAATTTTTTTATGCTTTTCAGCATACTTTCTTGTTGATATAGAATTATTAAATCTCAATTATTAAAGAGTATTTATTATCAATAAAATTTATACAAAAAAAAGCCTAATTTAATTTTAAATTAGACTTTTTAAAATAGATAATTTTTGCTAGATAAAACCAGGAATAATTTGACCCGTAGTTAAATAGGCTCCAACAAGAGCAATAAAACCTAACATTGCAAATCTACCATTAAGCTTTTCAGCAATGATTTTTTCTTTTTCGACTATTTTTGGTTCGTTATTTTTCATTAGAACCAGCCTGGAATTATCTGGCCTGTAGTTACGTATGCACCAACTGCTGCAACGAAACCTAACATAGCCGCCCAACCGTTAAAACGTTCTGCTTCTGGAGTCATTTTTTTGTGTAATTTGTTAACAATTATAACATATTTATTTAATAATGTAAAGAAAACTAGAAAAATATCCTTTTTTATCGGGAAATTTTAAAAAATGCTACATATCTGTGTCAAAATATACTTTATAAGTTTTTTATTTTTGTTCTGATTTTTTTAAATTTAAAAAAAATAAGCTTTTCACCTTTTTTGGGAACTATATCCTCATTTAGAGGTGATTTAAATTAATATATTTTTAGAGTCAGCTAGTAGGGATACAGGCTGACTCTTTTCTTTAAAATTTTATTTTTGAATAATACTAGTTTTTAGAATTCAAATAATTGCTATTAATAAATTAGATATATATGAAACTATGTCATTAGCAACTTACTACATGCATTTAATTTTTGGAATGGTTCCGTCTCTAATTAGATATGATTTAATACTCTATATTTTGCCTGCTCTTACAATTTCAATATTATTCTTTAGCCTTAAAATAATTTTTTTCAAGACTCCTAAATTGAGAAAGGTTAAATAATCAAATATTTTAAAATTATTCTTTTTACTGAAGCGCCCAATTTTTTTAATTTTGGATAATAGACTTTTTTTTTCGGCAACTCAAAGAAATAGAGACTGCATTGGTGATGTACTATCCAGAATTATAAAAAAAGGTTCAATATTGGAAATCGGTAGTGGCAGCGGTGAACATGGAGTGGTTTTTCAAAAACGCTTTCCTGGAATAGTTTGGCAAACAAGTGACCCAGAATTAGCGCATAGAAAAAGTATAAGTTCTTGGATTGAGTATGAAGACCTAACTAAGATAATGCCCCAGCCTCTTGAGATTGATGTAGAAAAAATTCCTTGGAAAATTCCATTGAGAATAGCTAATTCTTTGCAAGGAATAGTCTCTATAAATATGATTCATGTAGCAAAGTGGTCTTGTACTGTAGCACTCTTTAGAGAGTCAGGAAAATTACTCAATAAGGGGCAATTTTTAATTTTGTATGGGCCATTTAAAATTTTTAATAAGCATACAAGTGAAAGTAATTATTTTTTCGAAAATTCATTAAAAATGCAAAATGATCTTTGGGGTATTAAAAATCTTAAGGAAGTTTGTGATGAGAGTAAGAAAAATGGTTTTTCTAAAGAGGATATTATTAGGATGCCTGCAAATAATTTTTCAATAATTTACAGAAAAGTTTCTTGATAAGGAAAATAGAAAGAATATCGATAAGTTTTTAAAATTAATTATATTTTATGATCAACCTGATAGTTTTTTGCTCCATTCTTTATGCTTTTGATCTAAATCTGAAATTTTTTCGCCTAAACTCAACTGTTTTTCTAATAATTCAACTTTTGTAAGTGTTATTATTTCCGAATAAAATTTAATAGGCTGCTTACCATGCAAATTGTCGCCACTCATAAAATTACTAGATTGTGCATACTTTATAAGATGAAAAAATTTTTATTGCTAATTCTTTTATATTCTTTTCACATTTGCGCAAATTAATGTGATAAAAAATTGATAATTATTTTGTTTTTAATCAACCATTTTGTATGAAGATTGCCATATATATCTTCCTCTCTTGATGTCTGACTTAACAGCAACGCAATTGCAAGCAATATTCCATAGAGCTTTGGGTATTGGATCAGGATTAAAAAGATATGCTTTTTTAAAGGCTTTTTTAATTAAGAAAGTTGCCTTTTTTGCATGATAATGAGGGATCGTTGGACATACATGATGAACGACATGGCTAGAACCTATATTATGGTGAAGAAAATTAAGGACTCTACCGTAAGGCCTATCAATAGATAAAAATGCGCCTCTCATAAAGGAAAATTCCGTATTTGAAAGATGAGGTACATCCGAATCTGTATGATGAAGCCATGTATAAACTACTAGCCAACAATTAACCACTAATAAAGGGCCAAAATATAGAGCAATTACTGGAAATAATCCATACTTTAAAACTAAATAAATAATCCCCACTAATGTCAAACCTACCCCAATATCTGATATCCAAACTTTCTTGGCCCATATTGATGGCCATAATGCCTTAGAAAATGGTTTAATTGGCCAAAAATGATTTGAAGTGCCATATTTAACACCCCCTGTACTTCCGGAAAGTAAATAAGCAGGCCAGCCAAATATTAGATGTAAAAAAAGTTGAAGAATTCCATAATTTTTCATACCTAAGGAATTAGCAAACTGTAATTCTTTTTCTCCTCCAACTTTTTCTGTAACTCCATTCCCTTTAATGACCAAAGGGACGTGAGTTTCTCCATTGGTTATGTTATTTGTGAATCGATGATGAACAGCATGAGAACGCTGCCAAGAAAAGAAGGGAACTAGAAGTAATGAATGAAGTAAATAACCAGTTAAGGATTCCAAAGTCTTGTTTTTAGAGAATGCTCTATGTCCACATTCATGGGCAATTACCCAGAATCCCATTGCAGTGGTACCTGATACTAATGAGTAAATAATCCAAATTGGGATCATTTTTGGGGTAAATGGAATAGTTACCCCTATCGCAACTACTAATGATTGAATTAAAGCTGATTGTAAAAGATACCTCAAGGAAGTTTTGGTATTGCACTTAAAGTAGTGATCTGGGATAACATCCTGAAATTCTTTTATGCTTGGAATATCTTTATCCTCTATTGCAAGCGCTTGGCCTTTAAGACCTGAAAATTTTATATTTCTCAAATTTTTTTGATTAATAATTTTGTTAAATAAAAGTGAATTTATATATACTATTATCCATCACAGGATCACATAATCAAAAGAATTTATAGTTTTTTTTCGATAAATTTTGCGATTTTTATTTCATCTTCAAATAAAATTTTTTTTGCAAAACATTTTTATTTTATTTTTTTATCACAATCTTTTTATTAATCTATTGAATTCTTTTTATGATGATTGTCTTTGCTATTCTTTAAGATTTAATAAATTTAAAGACCGCGAATATACCTCTTAGGTAAACCAGATTGTTTACGCGGCTTTACTAGAATAGGTAAAACAATAACTCCTACAGTAAAAAGACATATTGGAGCAACTACCATCAATATAGATTCTAGAGACATGAATTATTTTATGTTTATCAATAAATAGCAGGATTTTTATTTAAAGTCATGCGTATTTATATCTATTTTGTGAGAATAGATGCAAAATTTTTATGAATTATTAAGTAAAAAAGAAAAAAAGATTAAAAAATTTCATTTTTTTCATAATTGATCCTATTTACTTAATAGTTTTAAAGTTTAGTTATGGATGAAGAAAAAAAGTGGATGCTTATGACTTATTATTGTCCAACTCATGGTGATTCAGGTTTAGTAAAACCGATTCAACTATCAAAAAAAGAAATTAGTAAAACATTCTTAAAAAAAGGTAGGAGTTCTAAAAATTAATTTTTTAAAATAAAATCTAAGAAATTGTGAAAATGTTCTTAATTTTAATAGAAATTTTGTTAAATAAAATTGCTACCTTACAAAAAATCCCTAAGCTGATTTTTTATCATCAGCATAAATAAAAAGATTGAAAAAGAAATTTTAAAATCTAGTCTGACTTCAGATCTTTTAACTTGCAGAGTAATATAAAGTTTTTTTGGGATGATAGTATTAAATTATTTGTGTAATTAATAATTTAAAAATATCTAGAAATAATTAATTTTAAAATTGATCAGAATCGCATGTTAATTCACATTGATTAAGATTATGAGATGATAACTTTTCTAAAATTCTTAACATATCAATTTCCGAAAGCTCTCCATTAGAGTTCCATTTTAAAGTTGTTTTCCTTTGAGGTGAATTTTTTTTATTCATTTTGATCGCCCCCCTTTAAATGAACTTCTAAACAACGAGTAATACATTCTTGATGACCATCCACAATACTGCATTCAGTAATACACTCAAAATATGAATTAATAGAATCTATTTCTGTATTCTGGCTTGAAGAAACAAATGAATCATTCATAATATTATTAGATTTATTTGGAATAGA
The DNA here is from genome assembly GCA_902520485.1 of uncultured Prochlorococcus sp. Classification (GTDB taxonomy): domain Bacteria; phylum Cyanobacteriota; class Cyanobacteriia; order PCC-6307; family Cyanobiaceae; genus Prochlorococcus_A. Next base: position 71,714 of record CABYNZ010000002.1, read on the forward strand.
GATATAGCACGAAATTATGTTCAATAATTTAATTTATTAAGTTAATTAGAAAAAATAAGTATTATTAACTAAATTAATTTTGCACTTGGTTTACCTTTCAAAAGGAAGTAATAATTTTCTTTTAGAACAGAAAAGAAAACAATAACTTTATTTTTTAATATTTATTTCATAAGTTAATCTTCCAAAAAAAATCAGCATAAAGACTGATTTACTTTTCAGTGATTTAGTTAGATGATAAAAAAGTACACTTTTAGATTTTCAAATGAAATCAGTAATTAATTGGCTTTCGAAAATGTTAGAGAGTATGGCAAATGCTTTTATGCATCCTTTAAAGAATGACTTGCCTCCATCTATTGGTACTCATGCATATAGCAATATTCCTCTAAAAAGAAAATTGAGAAGAAGGTTGAATTAGGTATTAACTTATTGAAATTAATTTTTCATTTTGATTATCCCAAATAATATATTTGAAGCAGTTTGAAAAATCGCTTAATTTTAAGAACTTTGATTGTTTAAGCAAATGAATATTTGCTTTATGACAAGCTCTTAAGTTGTAGTTCGGGATTCTTTCAGAGAGATGATGTATGCTATGGAATGATATGTCTGCTAAAAACCAATTTAGCCAATTCGGGAGATCTAGATTGCTACTACCTAAAATCGCTCCATCGATCAGATCCCAATTTTTTGTATTTTTAGCATAAGCATTCGCATAGTTATGTTGCACAAAAAAAACACATATTAAAATTGCTGCTGATAAGGTTAATACAATGGAATAAAATGATAAGAAAAAAACTACCCCCAACCATTTACACATAAAAATCCACCCTATTATTACTACTATGTTGTTAATTATTAATTCAAATAGTTCACTGAAATTATCTCCATAATCAGAATAAGGTGGTTTGACTCTTGAATTAATAGCTAAAAGTTGAGAAATTTCTCTTTTTTTTATTTTTATAAAAGTTTCTTCCAATATATCTTTAGTAAAATTAAAAATAATAATAATAAGTCCAAATCTAGGTTTTAAAACTAAGTAAAAAAAACCGCCAGGGAAAAGCATCATCCAGTTTCGACTTACTTTATAAAATATTTGCTCCCTTTTTGTAAGGGAATTATAGTCTTCAAGACTTAAAACATCTATCGGCCCTTTGTAAATTTCCCAATTTCCATTGTTTCTATGATGAAATGCATGATCTATTGACCATGACTTCTGGGGAATACCATTAACCAAGCCAAGCAAAAATCCAAAAAAGCGATTTAATTTTCGTTTTGTAAAAAGAGAATTATGACCGCAATCATGCATTAATGAGAATGTTCGAGAAGATAAGAGAGTTAGAAGAACTATAAAAGGTATCAATAGAAATCCTTTAATCAATGATGAAAAAGGTTGATTTATTATGTTGTAAATGATCAGCCAAATAAAGATTATTGGGAAGATGGTAGAAATAATTTGATAGGAAGCTCTTATATTATTTCTTTTAAGAAATGGCTTTATTAAAAAATCACCTCTATTTACTTTAAGCATATTTATCTTATTTTTTTGATAGTAACAATTTTTAAAAAGTATTGATTATTTTATAGACAATAAAATATTTTAAAAATCATACTAAAGAATAAATTCTTTAGACATAGTTCTCAATTGATCTAAATTTAATCTTTCTAAGTAATTTTTGAAGTCACTAAGATTTTTAGTAGAGTCAGAATTTTTACTCTCGTAAAGAAGGCTATTAGAAATTAACTCAATAAGATGATCTTTATCCATAACTTCTTATAGACCAAAATTCCTGTTTAAAAAATTAAGGTCTTGAATCCGAGATCATTAACTCATCTTTATTATGAATAATTCTTTATAAATTTTTTAAATCTTGTTCTATTTTTTCTAATCTTTCATTTAATATTTTTTGTTCCTTAATTAAGGCTTTTTTCTTTTCTGCAAGCTCTTTGTTCAAAGGAGAATTGAAATATTTTTGGTAAGATACAAAAAAAACTGCTATTGCTACTGCAATGCCAAGAGCACCAATTATTAAAATTGGAGATGAAGGGAAATCGTAAAATGGAATTGACAATTTACTTTACTAAAAACAAATTCTAGCCATTTCATAAACAAAAAAATGAGTAATAAATACTTATTCTTTACGAAGTTTTATGGCTAATTATGCTAGTTTTTTTGTAAAAAAATAAGGTTTATCTTTAATTTAATTTTAAAAATAAGTAATTTTACAGCTGTCAAAGAATGAATAACTAATAATGATTAAACTAGTAAAAAATTTTTTATGAAGAAAATCATAAATAAAAAACAAAATAAAAATGAACCATGGTTTAAATGGTTAACGAGAGAACTTAATTCTTATGAAGCTTTTCAAGATTTCATATCAGGAAAGAATCCACTAGATGTTGCAGAGGATTTTATTTCTAGAAATAGTATTGCTATTTCAGAAGTTTTCGAAGATTTTGATGAAGAAGATAAAGATACACTCGATCAGTTTCTTAAATTAACCGAATGCGAGATGCATGTGTTTAGAATTCTTGAAAAACAAATAGAGTTAAGAAAAAAGGTAAGATTTGTAGATTTTAAAAAAAGAAAAAATTGAGGAGTTAATTTCTATATAAGTTTATTTTTCCCATTACCAGTCTTACCAAAGCCTAGCCAGATGAACCACAAGATCCATCCTAAGATAGGTATTAAATTAATAAAGATCCATTTCCAATCTTTTCCAAAATCTTTGATTCTTCTTACATCGATAGCTATTTGAGGAATGATACAAACTATGCCATAAACATTGAAACCAAACGTTTTTAAAAATATTGGGATAGTTAGGAAAGAAATTATAAGATTCGCTAGTTGAACCAACCACCAGTCCGATCGAGATGTGAATCCTTTGAAGTCTGTAGCTTTAATCCAAAACTCTTTATATGCGTTTAAAAAGTCATTAAACATAAATTAAAAATTCAAAGAATCAAACATTATCAATTTAATCTTTAATTTATCAAAATATTATTTATTTACTAAATAGGATCAAATAAATTCATATCATTTGAATCTTGTTTTGAAATCTCATCTTGATTTGGTAATGAACAGAATCCGTCTTTGCAAATCATCTTTTCTTTTGCAATAGTTGAAGTTTCTGAGAATATATTTTTGCTATCTTTACCTGAAGATTCTTTTAGCATTTATATAAAAAATTAAATCCAATATTAAATTAATAACTCAATTTATTTTTATAAGCAACAAAATTAATATTAATTATTTATTTACTTTTTTTGATTTGGCAAGTCTCTCCAAAACAGCGCCATTATATAAATGAATAAAGATATGGAACAAATATAAAGTAAAGAATTTAGATGCATTTTTATTTATTAAAGTAATAACAAAGAAGTCCTTTTATAAAAGTGGGATTTCAACAGATTGATAATTTTTTGACTTAGCAATCAAACAAATTCTAGTATTTATTTAAGTTTTTTATGCTTTTCCCAAACTTTGAGAAGGAAAAGTTTTTAAATTTTTGGAATATATCTTTTTAGTAATTAAAACTTATAAATCTAAGAGTTTTATAAATATAATCAAATTCAACATTTTTGAATGTTTATTGTATTTCAGGAGCTATCCTTATTTATTTCTGTTAAAGCTCTTCTACCTTCCTTAAGGGTTCTTAAGACGAGCCAGGTTAGAGAAGAAATCATAAGGATGGTAAGTGTAATTAGAGAAATATGGGTTGTATCAATATTGTTCTCCAATTTTTTTAAATTCCTTATGAGTCTTTAATTCAAAAAATTCAAACGTCTGATCTAGAGTAAGCAGGTATTAGCATTCCACCATCTTGATCGTCATTATTGTCATCATCAAACCCACCCCCCAGAAGTAATTCAATAATAACAAGTACAGCTACTGGATAAATGCACCATAATATCGCTGTAAAAGGGCTTACTGAGGAAGAAGCTGAGTAAAATTCTGTCATAAATTGATACTAATCTAAAGAAACAACAATTGTGGATACTCTAGGTAGTAATTTATTCAATATTTCTAAAAATATTTTTTAAAAACTTTTCTCTTTAGCACGAATAGATCTTTGGTATGTATTGATATTTTTATTCTTAAAATCAATTTGAATAATAATTTTTTGAACCTACTGAGCAACTAATAATGACATAATGAATCTCGCGATTGTTATTTTTTATACTTAACCATAATTGTACAATTTTGATTCAAAAACTATTATTTATCTTGATTTTATAAATTCTATGTTTTCTTTCACTTTTGATCCTTTGGCTGCGATATTTGGTATATCAGGAATTGTAGGCTTCTTTTTCTTCGTTTCTGCTGCTAGGGGAACTTCCAGTATCAATACAAAACCAAAAAAGGAATTAGATTAGAACTTATTGTCTCAGAAAACTAAATTGAAATTTTAAATTTAGTTTTTAAAAGGCCTTTTAATTATTACTTATTCCATTGTTTAGAAATAAATTCAAGAAAATCTTTTAGATCCTCTTCAGGACAATTTGTTTGTTTTTGTAAATCGATGCAAATTTGCTTAATATTTTCAAAGGCCTTTTTTACTATTTCGTTTTTTTTAATAACCTCAAAATATTCTTGATCAGTAAAAGGCATAATATTAGTTCCCTTCTTGAAAATTATTTATTAACCATATTTTATCTACATTGACTTAACAGTAAAGAAGAAAAAATCTTTTTTCTTGAATTTAGCTACCCAATCGATAATGTTTTTTAATACTTTTGGTTACTTCCCATTCGCAGTTAAGTCCAGCAGGAAACTCAACTAGATCTCCAGCTTTAATCACGTAAATGTCACCGTTTTGGGTACTTATTTTCGCTTGACCTTCAATAATTAAGCAAATTTCCTTATCATCGTAATTCCATTTAAATTTGCTTGGATCACATTCCCAAATAGGCCAACTTTTTATTCCATACTGAATTATTACGCTTGCACTACAGGGGGAAGTTATAAGAACTTTCACGAAATAGTTCGGATGAGTTTTTTCATTTTACAAATAAAAGAAATATTTATTTTCGAGAATGTGTATTTCTTTACTGTCTTTTATTTTTTTTCGTTTATCATAAAAAAAATTTCTGATCGATGGACGAGCTTTCTGTATTGTCAATTTCGCTATCTATAGCTTCTTTAGGAATATTTTTTTTATTTTTCGCTTCAAATGATGATGATGACCAAGATGGAGGTAAGTTGATTAAATCATTAGAAAGAATTAATTAATTCCAAGTAAATAAAACATTTAATAGAGATTTATAACCTATAAAGCCTGCATAAATGCAGCTAAAAAAAATAACATAAACTTCCAATGTTCCTAGTCTTTTTTTCTTTAATGTTTTCATTGCTTTGAGTGTTTATAGGATAATTTTATTTAATTTGATTTTTATTAACATGAGTATTTTTTACATTAACTCAGATATTAAAGAATTATTAATGTCAAGCCAAAAAATAAAAAACAAGTAAAAAATATTATTTTTTTGGTAACTTCTTTTTCCTCAGTATTGGCAAAAAATAAGGAAATTACTGGAGATATGCTTAATAGAGCCCATCCTACTCCTATGGGAAGGGTTTTAAACACAACTTGTTGTAGAAATATTCCTACATTTGTTCCAAGAAGTATTGAAATAAAAAAACTTTTTTGTTGTTTTTTGTCTATGTTTTTTAAGAAAAAATTAATCTTAAATCCTTTTAGACTAATTAAAAAAATTATTGCACCTAATAATCTTATTTCAGTTGTAAGGAAAGGAGATAAATTGCTTTGAAGGAAAACCATCCTTGATAAAAGACCTCCAAGAACAGCACATAAAACTGATAAAAACGGAAAAGCAAAAATCTTAAAGTTATTTTTTTCTGAGAAAGAGGAGTTCTCCTCTTTAAAATCGTTACCTTTTCTGAGAATTATGAATAGCGAAATCGTTACTATAAGTATTCCAACCCATGATTTAGTTGTTAAATTTTCATTAATAAAAAATTCCCCTGATAAAGCTGCCATTAACGGAGAAAGAGTCTCTATAGATAAAGTTTTTCTTGTGCCAATTGTTTGTAGTGACTTTAAATAGAAAGTATCACCTAAACCAATACCTATTATTCCACTAATTAGTAGGATAAATATGTTTTTCAATTCAGTTGTAGAACTTAGATTGATAAAAGCAGGTATAAAAATTAAAAAAGCTATTATATTTTTTATTAAATTAATATCTGTTGATTTATATTTTTGAGTTTGCGAGCGCCAAATAAAGCACGCATATGTCCAAGATGTAGCAGCTCCAAAAGCAGAAAGGATTCCAATCAAAACGAATAATTTTTAAAATTTTATTTTATAAATTGAGTAAATGCTAAAAAGAATACATAAATAAGAATCAAAATCCCTGGTAAGTACTGAATTAGTGATTTGAAATTATTTTTTTTCATATTTTTCCAAAAATTATTTTAAACAGTTTTTTTATTTGTAGGGTACAAACTCTCTAACTTCTTTCTTCTTTGAACTTTCGCATTAATTCTTTCTTCTTTTTCTTTTTTCTTGATCTCATCATTTATCTTATTTTGTCTATATCCAAACCAAAGTAGAACCCAAATAACAGAAGTTATTAAAAGAAGAGCAGTATATTGACCAGTCATAGGAAAACTGGCCTCAGAATATTTAACGTAAGAAAAAATTAGACTCATTTTATTAAGTTAAAGCATAAAAATAACGACTGTGTTTATTTTTTTAGAAATTTAAAAATTAGTAAATTGCAAATATTAATTATGTAGTTTTAAATTCTTTTATTAATTTTTTTTATTGTTTTTGGACTAATTTTTCATTATAACTACTTGCTATTATCAGATTGAAGCATATTAAATAATAAGTTTTTGGAACCTTTTGATTTAGCTGTTGTAGGAGGTGGTGCAGCCGGTTTTATGACAGCAATAACTGCTGCTGAAAATGGAGTAAAAAGAATAATAATTCTTGAAGGCACTTCAAAACTTATGGAGAAAGTAAGGATTAGTGGAGGGGGAAGATGTAACATCACTAATGCGACATGGATACCGAATGAACTAATTGAGAATTACCCTAGAGGTGGAATTCAGCTCTTGGAATCATTTAATCGTTTTGCGGCTGGAGATGTATACGATTGGTTTGAGAAAAAAGGTTTAAAATTAAAAATTGAGGAAGATCTAAGAGTTTTCCCAGTGTCTAATTCTTCTTCAGATGTTATTGATTGTTTGAGAAAAAGTGCTTTATCAAAAAACGTGGATATATTAACAAAATTTTTTGTAAAAGAAATTGCAAAAACTCCAGATAATATATTCAATATTTTTAGTCTTAAAAAAGCAAAAGTAACTGCAAAAAATATTATTCTTTCAACTGGAGGTAATCCAAGCGGATATAAATTAGCTCAAAATCTTGGACACACCATTGTTAAACCTGTACCATCGCTTTTTACTTTTTCCACAAAAGAACCAAATTTGGATGAATGTAGTGGGGTATCGATAAGGGGCATAGATATAGAAATTAATTTAAACAATAAGAATTTTCAAAATAGAGGCGATTTACTAATAACGCATTGGGGGTTTAGTGGGCCAGCAGTATTAAAACTTTCATCAATTGCAGCAAGGGAACTTTATAGCCAAAAATATAAATTTAATTTAATCATTAAATGGTCTTCTTTAAGTTATGAGGATTTAAAAGAAAAAATTAATTATTTAAGATTAAATAAAGGCAAGGTGAATCTTATTAATAGTAGACCTGTTCCACTATTAACAAAAAGATTATGGATTTTTTTATTAAATAAAATAGGTATTGATAAAGAGAAAAAGTGGGCTGATTTACTAGCGGATGAAAGAGAGAAAATGATAAATATTCTAATGAAGGACAAATATATAATTTCGGGCAAAGGTCCATTTGGAGAGGAATTTGTTACTTCTGGAGGCGTAAAAATTAATGAAGTCAATTTTAAAAGTATGGAGAGCTTAATTTGTCCAGGATTATTTTTTTCTGGAGAAGTTTTAGATGTTGATGGGATCACAGGTGGATTTAATTTTCAACATTGTTGGACAAGTGGATGGATCGCTGGGATGGCAGTCTCAAAGTTAAAACATTAAGTAACAAATCAATAAGTAACAAATCAATAAGTTTATCTTTTTTTTATTAAGTATTAGGAGGAAAAAGTTTTTTGAAGAAACTTTAATTTTAAAGTTTTAATTATTGGTGAAGATTAATGCAGAATCTTGTATCAAAAAAAGAAGAAGAGGAAAGAAGATTAAAAGCTTTAGCAGAATATAGGATTTTGGGAACTAAGCCAGAATCATGTTATGACGATATTACAAAAATTGCTGCTACAACCTGTAATGTGCCTATTTCTTTAATGACTTTGGTAGACAAAGATAAACAATGGTTTAAATCCAAAATAGGGTTTCAAATATCAGAAACTAGAAGAGATTGGTCTTTTTGTACACATGCAATAAAAGAAAATAGTCCATTAATTATTCATGATGCTTTCCAAGATGAAAGATTTATAAATAATCCATTGGTAACTGGAGACCCCAAGATTCGTTTTTATGCAGGTTTTCCCCTTAGAAATAGTGATGGTAATAAGCTTGGAACTCTTTGTGTAATAGATAGAAAGCCAGGAAATCTAACTACACAACAATTTAATATTATGGAATTATTATCCAAGCAAATAGTTTCATTTTTAGAGCTAAGAAAAAAGTCATTAAATTTGCTAGATGCATTGTCTAATTTGCATAAACAGGAAGGGATTCTATCTGTATGTTCATATTGCAGAGAAGTGAAAAATAATGAGGGAGATTGGATGCATTTAGAAAAATATCTTTCGAAAATTAGTGACATTAGATTCAGTCATGGGGTTTGTGATAGTTGTATGGAAAAACACTTCCCAGATGTAATCGAAGTATGGAATAAAAAGGATTTTTTTGAAGATGGCCAGAAAAGGTATTTAGAGTCTTAGATTTAATATCTTGCTTTTAAGTTATTAATTTATTTCTAAACAAATTCTTCATTTGGTGGTTAGGATTGTATAAATTTTGACTTGAACATGTTATTAGGAACTTTATTAACAGGTGAAATTGCTAAAAGTGCATTAGTAGCATATGTTCATTATTTAGGAATTATTTTGTGTTTCGGTTCTCTTTTGTTTGAAAGATTGACTCTCAAAGTAGGTCTTAATAGAAATGAGACGATCTCAATGATAATTGCAGATGTAGTTTATGGTTTGGCAGGAGTTGCAATATTAGTCACTGGGATTTTGCGTGTAAAGTATTTTGGTCAAGGAGGTGATTTCTATACAGGTAATCCTGTTTTTTGGATAAAGGTTTCTCTTTATATTATTGTGGGATTACTTTCTTTATACCCAACGACAACATATATCCTGTGGGCAATTCCACTAAGTAAGAATAAACTACCTGAAATTTCAGAAAACCTAGTGAAGAGGTTTAGACTAATCATTACCACCGAATTAGTGGGCTTTGCAACAATACCTTTGTTTGCCACTCTCATGGCTAGAGGTGTAGGTTTAGGTTGAAAAATTTATTTTTAGAAAGAAATTGTTTAATAAGTGCTAACAAAATTTATAGATGGAGTTTAAGTTATAAGATTTCTAAATCTAAAAAAGAGATTATTTTTATTGGTCTAAATCCTTCATTATCAGATGCAGTTTTCTTGGATAATACAACAAAAAAGATAATTAAAATCTCGAAAAATAATAATTATGGCAAAGTTAAATTAATCAATTTATTTGCTCTTATTTCCAGTAAACCAGGAAGACTCTTTAATCACAAAAACCCTGTTGGGTATTTAAACAATAATCATATTTATAAAAACTTAAAACACTGGTCTGAAAATAAAAATTGTGATTTATGGTTAGGTTGGGGTAACAAAGGGAAATTTCTAAATAGAAATAAAAGAATATTAAAAAAAATAATGCAATATAACTCAATCAGAAAAAATAATTTTGATAATCCTCTTGGACCGCTTTTAATTAAGAAAACAATCAAAGATAATCCAATACATCCTCTATACTGTTCTGATAATTCCATTCTGAAAGCTTTAAAAACGATTTAATGCAAAGGTTTAAGAGGCAATTAATTTAAACTTATGTTAAAATTACTTTAAGATCCGGTTAAATTATGAGTAACACAAAGCAACTTCAAAAACTTAAAAACTTAAATGTAAAAGCAGAAAAATGCCTTACAAGAGATGAAGCACAAAAAATATTGACAAAGGCTAATAAGGCTCAGAGTAAAATAAATTTTTAAATTTGATATTTGCTTTTTTTTTAGGAATAATTTATCAAAAAAATTTTACAAATATTTTTCTAATTATTTAGAATTTTTTTATTCTATTTAATTTTGATGGTTTTTAATATTATTAAAATAAGAAAATCCGATGATAGATTTTTATCAAGAAGAGATTGGCTGCATTCAATGCATTCATTTTCTTTCGCAGAGCATAGAGATCCAAAATGGGATAATTTTGGAAAAATTAGAGTTATAAACGAAGATATTATTTCTCCTAATGCAGGATTTAACACACATTCTCATGCAAATATGGAAATAATTACTGTCGTAACAAAAGGAGTGATAACTCATAGAGACTCTTTAAACAATCTTGGAAAAATTCACAAAGATGAAGTACAAGTTATGTCTGCAGGTACAGGAATCTCTCATAGCGAGAAGAATGAAGAAAATGAGAACTGTAAGTTGTTCCAGATTTGGATATACCCTCAAAAAGAAAATATCAAACCTCGATATGATCAAATATCATTAAATGAAAAGTTGTGGGACAATCTTATTTTTAATTACAAAGACGGCAAAAATAATAAGCTTTTTCTAAATCAAAGTATCTCTTTATGGCGTTGTAAATATAAGCCAATTAAAGAAAAAAAATTGCCATTAAAAATCGATAAATATAATTGGATACAAATAATAGAAGGTAATCTTTTATTAAAAAGTAAAGACTCTAATTCAAATATATTTCTCGAATCTGGAGATGGCTTGGGTTTTGAAGTTAATTATTATGATGATGTTTCTATAGATACGGAAAAAAATTTAGATTTTCTCTTATTTTCGATGCCTTCCTTATAATTTATCAGTTATTTTACCCATCAACTCCTTTATTAAATGCATTTAAGGCTTGCAAAGCCATATTAAGGTGAACTTCCATAGCACCGAGTGCAATTAAAGAATTTGGTGATTTATCTTTTAGTAAATTTTCTTTTCTTTTTGATAAGTCATTAACTAACTTCTTAGTTGAAACTTCCCAATTGTTGATTAATTCTTCAAATTCTCTTTTTTCAGGGCTTTCTATTTCTGCTAATTCATCAGAAAAATGAGAATCCTTTTGTGCCTTAAGCATCAAGTAACTTAATTTTTTATGACTTATTGCTTGAGGTAAATTGTTAGATTCACTCATTGCTAGTGATTAATTTATAGTCAAAATCTAACTAATTAAGTGAATATTTGCTAGAGGGTAAACGGTTGTGATGACCGACCTGAAAATTACGAAATGATACTTGAACAAAAAATGGATTAATTAACCTTTAATTTTTCACTTATTAGTTTCTTGAAATAATCTCCACGCTCTTCATAATTTTTAAATTGATCAAAACTAGAGCATGAAGGTGAGAATAATAATGTTCCGGCCTTATTATTTTGTAAATAATGAAAAACAAAATTTAAAAGCTCTTTTAGTTCTGAAAATTCAAAAATATTTTTTTTAAATCCTTCATTAATAAGCGCCATTTTTAGGACTTTTGAGCTTTCTCCAAAAAGGAAAACACATTTAACTTTTTTCTTTAAAACTTTTATCCACTCACTATATTCATTACCTTTTAATCTACCCCCAGCAATGATTATTATTTGACCTTCAATTGAACTTATTCCCGCAATAGATGAGTCAAAATTTGTAGCTTTACTATCATTAATGATTTCCAGATTATTATTTTTATAAATTGTTTCCATCCTATGGGGTAATTGTTTGTACTTAGATAAAGAATCTTTAATCTTCTTGCCAGATAATCCAACTTTTCTTGCTGCTGCAATTACTAATAAAAGATTTTGAAGATTATGCATTCCTTTTAAAGAAAAATGTTCAAGTTTGAATAATTTCTTCCCTCTCTCAACAATGTACGCTTTTTCATCTATCCAATAATCGCAATGAATAAAATTTGATTTATCGAAACTAGTTGTTATCCAAACCCCTCTTGATAGCGAACTGTAGTGATTTCTTAGGTTTTTATCGTCATAATTATAAATTCTAAAATCAGATTTTTCTAACAAGCTTTTTTTTATGTTGAAATAGTTTTCAAGTGTTTTATGTCTTTCAAGATGATCTTCTGTGAAGGTTGTCCATATTCCAATATTAGGTTTTACTTCTGGAGATATTTCTATTTGATAACTGCTTAATTCAGCTACAACCCAATCAATTTTTTCATGTTTTTTGGAGTGAGCATACTTACATAAAGGTGTACCAATATTGCCAGCAAAAGGAGCATATAATCCAGTATCACAGAGTATATGGCTTAGTAGATGAGTAACAGTAGTCTTGCCATTAGTGCCAGTAATACCTATCCAATTTGTGTCTTTTAAAATTTCCCATGCAACATTAATTTCTCCAATTACTTTAATTCCTTTTTTTTTTAATTCAATAATAGTTATATGGTCATAAGGTATTGATGGACTTACAACAACAGATTCGATTTCTTTCAAAAAAGGTTGAATTTCTTCAAATACAAATTCTTTATTTAGAGAAACTATGATATTAAGCTCTTCTAATGATGTTTTTCTTTCTAAGAATTCTATCCCATCTTTACTTTCCCAAACAATTACTCTCTTATTGATGCTTCGCAAATACTTGGCAGCCCAAAATCCAGATTTACCTAATCCAATTACAAGATTAATATTTCTTTTACTTGAATGATTATCTATCATTAAATTTATAATTGCATTTATATTAATTGTGTTTAAAGGGTAATTCAATCATGAGATTTTTCTTCAGTATTTATAGTATTCACCCAAGAAAAGTTAATTAATGGAAGATAATACTGCAAAATATTGGTTCTCTTGGTTTTATGAAAAGTGGGAGAAAAATGCGCCAGGTGAATTAATTGAACAGGGCTTAACTCCGTCTCAGATTGCTGAGCGATTTGTTAACGAAAACCATGATAGTTTTATTCAATTGTCAAAAAAAATTGATGAAAAAAATTATGATGCCTTAACAGAATTTATGAAACTCTCAGAGAGTGAATTACATATCTTGAAGTATTTTCTAAAGTTAGTAAAAATGAAAAATTTATAAGAAGTTATTAAGTATTTCGAGGCTTTTTTTCCATAAATTTTTTCTTTCTTTTTTATTCATGGCGAAAGGAGAAGTAGGGGATAGTTTTGGATGACCTCTGAAATTAAATCTAGGACCATAATGATCACCGCCTCTCGCGTCTGGTGAAGTAGCTGCAAAAAGCTGAGGTAAAGCACCCATTTCAGCAGTTTGAAAAATAGGACTAAATAATTCCAATGAGAATGTTTCTAATGGACCAGGGTTAGGTTTTTGAGCAGTAAAGAGATTTGTTTTTGCAATTCCTGGGTGAGCAGCTAAAGAAAGTATATTTTTGTGCTTTAAGTTCTCATTTAGTTCCAAAGCAAACATTACATTTGCCAATTTGCTATTGGAGTAAGATTCCCATTTGTTGTAATATTTCTCGGCTTTCAGATTTTTCCAACCGACTTTGCCAAAAAATTGTGCTCCGGAAGTCACCGTCACTATTCTAGATTCTTCTTTTTTTTCAATAATTGGAAGTAGCTTTAGAGTCAAAAGCATATGAGCTAGATGATTAACTGCAAATTGTATTTCATATCCTTGGGCACTAAGAGTTTTAGGCGGATGCATAATGCCTGCATTATTGATTAGTAAATCTAAATTTTCAAAATTATCAAAAATTTTGGACTGAACTTCAAAAATATTTTTTAAATCTGACAAATCTAATTCTAAAGGTGTAAATAATCCTTCAGGATTAAGACCTTTAAGTTTTTTGATAGTTTGATTAGCTTTTTCAAGTGATCTACAAGCTATAACAACATGAGCATTTTTTTCTGCTAAGGCCTTTGCAGTGTAGTATCCAAGACCACTATTCGCACCGGTAATTAGCGCTGTTTTGCCTATAAGGTTTGGAATATTAGATGTTTCCCAGTTAGAGATTTTAGGTCTTGAAATAGTGGCAGTCATTTAGTGATCCTGCAAATTGCTATGGAATTTAACCAAAATTTAATTACCTTTCCACTGTAAATACTGGAAGTAAGTATCGTGAGCTCTTATTGAAGGTACTATTTAATATTATTTTTCAATTGCATACTGCCATTCGTTATTTTGAGATAAACTTTTCTCTCTAAGTAACTGTAATTTCCTACTATTTATTTTTACAACTATCCCATTAGTTGGATATTTCGCAAATATTTTTTTCTCTAACCAATTTTTTTTATATATTTGGATTTCGCTTGTATGATTTGTGAAGTAACTGTCAGGGGTGCTAAAGCCACATTTTTTAAGATAGTTAAGGGTTTCGTATTGATTAAGTCTTCCATTAAGTATTTGGAAACAGCAAAAGCGGAGACTTTCTCCAATCCCTTTCTTATAATTGAGGTATTTTCTTGTAATTCTTTGGGAAATGCCTGCAACTTGGTTTGTAGCGTATAGTTCACCTCTAATTTGAAAATCTCGTTTGATAGGAATACAATCGGGGACATTTTTAATTTGTTTAATTTTGCTTGAGACATCAAATCCTTTTTTTGTAATAGCTTTATTAAACTTGCCATCAAGATATCTAATTGCAATAGCACAGCCATCAATTTTTGGTTGAATGCTTAATCTTGTTTTTGTTAATAAACTTTCCAAAAATTCTTTATAGTTTTCTTTGGCTAATTTTGGCAAAAGTTTATTATTTTTTTGATTAAAGTAGTCAGACTCTCGATCAACAGGAATAAAGAGCTTTTCAAGTTGCTTAAATGCATTATCCGAAATTATGCCTTCACCTATTCTGTATTGTTCATCAAGATACTTAACATCTCTCACTAATGAATTATTCATAATAATTTTGATAAATATTTAAAAACCTTTTAGAAAAAATCATTTAAATAAACATTTGAAAATAAAAATTAGATTTAAAAGTTATTGACCACTAAATATCCTCCTACGCAGAGAGCGATTTAAGAGTATAAAATGTAAAGCTTTGGAGTTTAAATTAAATACTTCAATCAAACATATTTACTTACAAGTGAAATAGAAAATTTTAAGGATTAATTTGCAGGCAAATTTTTGAAATTTCTATCAATACAAAAAAAAATTTTTTAAAGTTATCAGAAAATGTCAATTTTATCAAAAGCTCAAAATACCTGGGAAAATTTTGCGAAATACAAAATTAATGATTATGCAAAATTAAGAAATTTTGATTTTGGGCCAAATAACGAAAGTTCAGTTTCAAAATTATCGCCTTTCATTACTCATAGAATTTTATCGGAATATGATCTGATTCATGAGATTAAAAGTAAGTACAAAATCAAAAATTCAACTAAATTTGTTGAAGAAATATTTTGGAGAGTTTACTGGAGAGGGTGGATGGAAAATAGACCTAAAGTTTGGCGAAATTTTATTTTAGAAAACAATCTCGATTTTGATTATGAGCTATATGAAAGTGCAATTAATGGCAATACAGAAATAGATTTTTTTAATTCTTGGGTCCATGAATTAAAGCAGTACAAATATTTGCATAACCATACAAGAATGTGGTTTGCGAGTACTTGGATATTTAATCTAGGCCTCCCATGGCAATTGGGAGCAAAGTTTTTCTTTAAATATCTTTTTGATGGTGATGCTGCATCTAATCTCCTTAGTTGGAGATGGGTCGGAGGATTGCAAACGAAGGGAAAGCAATATCTTTTTTCATCATCAAACCTCAGAAAATTTTCAAATAATAGATTTAATTCAGAAAAAATAAGTAATCAACAAATTTTTCTTGAAGAACCTAATCAAATACCATTAGAACTTGGGATCTATAAAAATGATATGGATCCTAAATCAGATTATCTGATTATGTTTGAAAATGATCTGCACCTTGCAACCCTTAAAAATTTACTTCCAAGCTATAAAAAAGTATTTATTATCCTTCTAAAGAATGAACAAAGACAAATTAAATTGTCTGAATCTGTTTTGAAATTTAAACAAGATTTGGTCTCCGAATTTGTAGAGCAATTTGATAATGTTGAACAGATTGCTCCAAATTCACTGGAAATTACTTTTAAAAATACTAACGAAATAGACATTATTTATCCTGGAGTGGGAGAAAACTATGATTTCATAACTGAGTTTAAAAATATACACAATAAAAAAATTTTTAATCTTGTAAGGGATGAAGATTTATTTGCTTGGAAATTTGCTAAAAAAGGGTTTTTCAAATTTAAAGAAAACATTCCTAGAATTAATCAGAGAATATTTGAAAATTATTCAAAAAATAATTTTTAAATTAGTTGAATTTCTAATCAGAAAGGAATTCATTAGACTACTAAGTATAAATACTTAATTAGGGGCGACTTTTGCTGTTTAATCCACGATGGATACTGTGACTAGTTATTTTTACTTAAGGATAATTTTTTTATAGTGCTTTCAACAATTCTTACCAAGTCGTTTAGCAAAGATACTGCTTTATTAATTCTTAGAGTTATAACTGGAACTGTTCTTATTCATCATGGTTATGAGAAATTAGCGAATATAGAAAATTTCGCTGATGCTTTTGTCAGACCTTTACATCTCCCATTCCCTATATTTTTATCATACATAGCGGCGTTTTCAGAAATTGGTGGTAGTTGGTTACTAATTATCGGCTTAGCTACAAGATTCGGAGCTATGGCAATCGTTGGAACAATTTCTGTTGCTATATATCATGCACTTGTTACTTCAGGTTTTAATATTTTCTTGCTAGAGCTATTACTTTTATATTTCGCTTCTGCAACTTCAATTGCTTTAACAGGTCCCGGTAATTTCTCCTTAGATGAAGTCATTATCAGGATCTTGAAATCAGAAGATGAAGATGAAATTATACCTTCAACAAAATCAAAATCTTCTAAGGAAGTTGAAGTCAAAGAAGAAACAAGTAAAGGTGGTTTATTTCAATTTCTTCAAGCGAACATACTATCAGATACATCAAGCTAACTTTTTAGGATAAAGACTATTTATCAGTTCTAATCGTTTACGATAACTGTTTCTCTTCTCGAGTTTTATCTTAATTGTTGCTTCAGTAAGACTTATAAACAGTCCCATAGCAGTCACCCAAGATAAAAAAATAAAGGGGTTCTCTGGAATTTCTGAGAAATTCATATCAATATTACTTCTTTTTTAAAGCTGACTGATCACTATATGTTTTTCAACCTAAATATACAATTTAGAAATATTTAAGGATTAATTTCAACTTTTGCCCATTTCTTAATCTTTT
This sequence comes from uncultured Prochlorococcus sp., assembly GCA_902520485.1. Lineage (GTDB taxonomy): Bacteria > Cyanobacteriota > Cyanobacteriia > PCC-6307 > Cyanobiaceae > Prochlorococcus_A. The sequence goes on from CABYNZ010000002.1 coordinate 89,195, forward strand.
CCCAAAGATATCTTTTATGAACAGGATGTTCTAATTTAAGAAGATCTACTGAATCGATTTCAAAATTTAAAACTACAAAGTTTTCTGACTTGGGTAGATTGGACAATACTTCATGAGCAGATTGCACTTTTGAGGTTATTTTCTCTCCAGGAGATCCCCAAAACCAAGAAGATTTTGATTTGTCTGATAATAATTCCCAATAATTTTTGTTATCACTTAATTCACGTATTTTTCCTTTGAATCTATATTGTGATTTGGTTTTCAAAAAGAGCCATAATATTTCTGCATTAGGGTTAGATTTTAAATGCCCAATTTTTTCACTTCTTCTATCTGTAAAAATAATCATTGAATTATCTTTATGCCATCCTCTGAAAACAACTGTTCTTAATCTTGGCTCGTTTTCTTTGTTAACTGTTGCAAGCTGTATCCATCTATTAGAGGGTGATTTGCCCTCTTTTTTTCTAGCGGATTTTAAATCTTGTCTCCAACTTGGTAAGTTGTTATCAGGCATTTAATTTAGGCAATATGAGACCACTTTTCTTTTTGTATTCTTCGAATGAAGCATATTTTGCTAGTGATTTATCTTTTTTTATCATTCTTGGTAGAAAAACAATAGAGAAAAATATTGCAAGAATTACTAATGGAATGAAGCTCATTGAAAGTATGGCGAATGATAGATAAATTAGTATTTCTCCTAGATAATTTGTATTCCTTATATTTTTGAAAAATCCTTCTTTAATTAGATCTTTTTTTAATTTAAGAGAAAAATATTTTTGGGCATCACTAGCAAAGTGTAAAAACACACCAATTATATTTATAGATACAGATGCAGCTATTACGATGTTTGGGACAGATTTCTGAGATGAGATAAGAATATATGGAGCTACCCAGTAACTTCCAAGGAAAATAAACCCAGTAACTGAAGTTAAAAAATTGATTTTTTCTTTAAAATAAGGATCTGGGAATATCTTTTCTTTTAGAAGCCATAGTAATCCATAAGTACCATGCAGAGCTAAATAAACGAAGGGAGCTATCGTAAAATTATCAAAAAAAATCATAAGACCTATCACTACAAATGCGGTGAGCCCCTTATGTAGATTAATTATTTGATTAAGTTTCATTTTTTTTAATAATCTAAAAAATGAAATTATTTTCTGTGGATATAACCTAGGTCGTCAAAAGTTTTAATGGGCGATACTGGATTCGAACCAGTGGCCACTACCGTGTCGAGGTAGTGCTCTACCACTGAGCTAATCGCCCAAATTGAAGGTTTTTTATTCCCCCTTATAAGAAAATAGCAGGTTGTGTTTCATTTTCTAAGTAATTTAACTTTCCATCGTTCTCTTTTAGTTATTTCTAAATTTAGAATTTCGATGAATCCTTTATTTTCAAGTTCTAGTTTGTCGCCAATTTTTAGATTAATAGTTGGCTTATTAACTTTGCTTCCATTTAATCTGAGCATTCCATTTTCTATCCTTTCAATGATTTTGGTTCGTGATACCCTAAAGCCAGCTGATGCTATAGCATCTAATCTTGTTGAAGCTTCTACTGTATTGACAAGTTTTTTTGATCTTCCAGAAGGTATTTGTAAATCATCTATATTTACTACATTAACTTTTACTTTTACGTCTCTCAAATAAAAAATCTTTTCATCCAGATGATTAATATCTGAATTATCAATTAT
>CABYNZ010000003.1 GCA_902520485.1 uncultured Prochlorococcus sp.
TTACCGTAATTTTAACTTTTAAAAAATAAATGTTTATAAAAGTAAATTTTATAAGCTTAGATTCTTTTATTACAAAGAAAGAAAGCTCTTAATGCAAAAGTATTTTAAAATTTTTATTAGGTTTTCAAATCCTTTACGCTTCATTAAATCCAGATTTGCTTGTAAAAAAATTAAAGAGTGTTTATTTATAAATTTTTATTTAACTTCCATGATTATTTTTTAAATATTATTATTTTTAAAAAAATTATCTTTTAAAAAACAAGAATTGAATTTAATCTAATATTATAAATCCTTTAAAATCTATATTTAATAATTGAAATTTTTTATTTAAGGTTATCAATTCATTGTAAGATGAGAATCCAAGAGAAGTAAAAAGTATTGTAAAGTCTGATTTATTGCAAGCCTCTAATTGATTTTGAGAGGAAATTAAATTAATTTTTTTGTTGAGACTAGCATCATTATTTATAAAATTTATTAAATTTTCCAGATAAGATTTATTAATCTCCTCAAGTGTGAAAAAAGTAATTTTATGAGCATTTTGATTTTTTAAAAATATCTTTAAAAAATCTTTTTCATTTGAATCTATAAACTGATCATTTTTTTTAATCCTACCTAAAAAAGATGCAGATAAAACATTTTCAAGTTGCTGAAGAGAATAAACTTTATCAGATTTTTTTTCTTTATAAATGGATAACAATATTCCTAGCAAAAATCCAGCCAAAAGACCTATAAGAGCAATATTTCTTCTGGATGGGCCTACAGGCTCTGCTAGTAATGTTGGCTGCGTAATTAATTGCCAAGGCTCGGAAGTTTGTGCCTGTTGAAGCCGAAGGGTTCTTAGGTTTTGTTCTAATGATAATAAAGTTTCTTCATCTCTAGCAGCTTCCCTTATTAATTCTCGATATTTCAATAAAACTCCTTTAGGTCTACTAGCCGCTTCCATTTTTGCCTCAGCTTCTAATTTCGCAACTTTAAGATATTTTATAGCTCTAGATCTAAGTAGATCGACGGTTAATTTTCTTTGCTCTAATAACTGAATTATTGAAGGATCATTCTCAGTAAATTTGGTTCTTAAAACTACTAATTGACTCTCAATATCTTTTAATGTTTTTGGTAGACCATCTCTTTCAAGAGCTGGTATTGAGGATCCAAAATATTGCAGATTTTCATAATCAGTTTGATCTAACTCATTAATTTTTTTTATTTGCAAATCAATTGTTCTTATTTGATTAGCAGCTTGAACTCGAATATTTTCAATATTAATTATTGAAGGAATACCGACAATGCCTGAAGAAACTGTAAGGGGTTTTTCATTAGGAGTAGATTCTGAATTGTTTTTATCAATACCTTTACCCAAATAAATCATATCTTTATCAATTGCATAATCTTGAGCAGCTTTAATAGAAATTCCACTCTTTTCTCTAAATAAATCAATCTGATTTATTAAGTATTTTTTTATATTTTCTTCTTTCCTTTGTTTAATTTCTACAGAATAATTTTGATAAATAGATGACATTTTTTGTAAAGCAGGCAAAATCATTTTTTTATTGCTATCTCTATATGCAATATTGAGAATTGAGGTCCCTTTCAATAAATCAATATCCAATCTAGATTGCCATTTATAAAAAGGTATTTGATTACTTATATCCGCCTTATTTTTTCCATTGACTAAATCGTAAAGGGGCATTAAAACTGATGGGCTTTTGAGAATTTCAACTTGCGTCTTTAGATTATTAGTTTTTTTTGATTCTATTAAATTACTTAAAGCAGAATTAATATTACTTATTTGAGACACCTTTTCAGAATCCAATACTATCTGAAACTCGCCTTGCCAGATTTTTTTTAAAGAAAGAGCTTGTAAGCAAGCTATAAAAAAGGAAATAAGAGATATAGTACCAATTAAAACTTTATTTCTAAAAATCAAAGAGACCAAATTAACAAGATCTATTTCATCATTAAATTTTTTTTCAGAAGTATTATTTATAAAATTTGAATTTTTTTTCATTTTAATTAATCATCTAGTGCTTTGATCAGACTATAAGTTGAAAAAATACCTAGAAAGGGACTTGTAAATTCTGTTATAACTTCATTAGCTGCAGTTAAAACATTATTTCCTACAATTATCAAGTCGCCATTTCTTAGAGTGGGATTACTGAATTGACCTCTCTTTTTTTTTGTTAGTCTAATTTTTCTTTTATCGATTGAGCCATCTGATTCGAATCTTATAAATGTTATTGGGCCTCTAATTATTTTAGCTCCACCAGCCATGTCCACAGCATCTGATAAAACACTCGTTCGTGATACGGTTGTATTACCTGGTCTATTAACCCTCCCTGAAACAAAAACATTGATAAATCTTGGATTTAAACTTGATAAGATAGCCTTTGTTAATAATTTTTTATTTGGCTCTTGATTTCTTTTAACTATTATCATATCTGAATCGTAAATCCTTATATTTTGACTATTTTCTCCAACCGTCAATAAATCTTCAAAATTTATTGTGGTCATTTTTTTCCCTGATCCACTAGAAATATTGTTTTTACGAATGATTTGAATATTATTCAAACTACTATATTGAGTTATGCCACCACTAGCTCTAATAGCATCAAAAACAGTAGGAAAATAGAAATTTACATTATTATTTGAATTATAGGCTTGATTCGAAAACATAGATACATTAGATTCTCCTTTAATACCATTATTTATAGAAGATACATTAGATTCTCCTTTAATACCATTATTTATAGAAGATTCATTGAATCTGTCAGGATCTGAATTTTGAACTTGAAGTGAAAAAGATCCCTGCATTGTTTTAAGTCCTGGGTTTACTACTTCTCCATCCACAAAAACTCTTATAGGTCTATAACTGGTAATAATAGTTTCAACCTGTGGAAATTTTATAAACTTTAGATAAGCCTCATTTAAAACAGAATTAAGTTCATTTATAGTGAGTCCACTTACATATATTCTTTCTAACTTTGGTAGATTTATTGTCCCCTCACCATCCACCGTTACTGATTCAGAAAGTCCTATATCTCTTGAAATAATGATAGCCAACTGATCTCCTGGGCCAATAATGTAATCATTAGATGGTAATTGATCAAGATATTCAACTGTTATTTTTTTATCTATATTTTTTTGCGAAGCTTGTAGATTTAAAAAAGGGAAATGATTAAATACAATAAAAAGTAAAATATATGGATAAATTAGAAACTTATTTTTCAAAGTTAAATGTAGCCTACTTTTTAAAAGTATAACTTAAAGCCTTGGAAAAAAAAAATTAGATAATTTATTATTAAATTTTTCTAAATTTTCCTCCAAACAGCTAATAATTTTCCTTGAAAAACTACTTCATCTAAATTCAACTCAATTGGTTCATAAGCTGGATTTGCTGCTTCAAGAAATATTTTTCCTCCTTTCTTAACAAAATACTTTAAGGTAGTTCCTAAACCCGGAACCATAGCACTAACAATAGTTCCATTTCTAAGTGAGTATGAATCTGTTATTGGCTCCATCAAAACCATATCTCCATCAGCAATACATGCATCTACCATAGAGTCTCCATTAACTGTAAGAGCAAAAACATTTTTATTTTTTAAAACATCAGAAATATCTAAATTCTCTTTAACATCTGAATAAGTTTCAATTAAACCTCCTGCTGCAACAGAACCCATAATTGGTACACCTTCTATAAAGTCATCAACTATTTGCATTGTTCTTGCTTTACCTTCCTGCCAAGAGATATATCCCTTTTCTTGAAGATGCCTTAGACGACTTTGAATTGGCGCAGGAGATTTTAATCCCATAGCTTGCATCATTTGCCTAATAGATGGGCTATGTTGAAAATTTTTCATATAGTCTTTTATCCATCCATAAAGCTCATTTTGAGCCTGGGTAAGATCATCCCCAGAAGAAGTTTCCATAAAACAAATGTACTCTAATACATTTGTACCTCTTTAAAAGTTAAATAGCAATCTTTTCATAAAAGAAGGCATGACAAAAGCGCTTGTTGAGCATGCATTCTATTTTCTGCTTGTTCAAAAACTCTACTCTGTTTACTCTCAATAACTGAGTTTGTTATCTCTTTAGATCTATAAGCAGGAAGACAATGAAGAATAATTGCATCTTTATTTGCCTTAGTAACTAAATCACTATCAATGGTGAAACCATTAAAAACTTTTTCTTTCTCATCTTTTTGATTTTCTTCACCCATAGATGACCAAACATCTGTATAAAGAACATTTGCCCCTAAAACAGCGGTGTAGGGGTCATTAGTGATTTTCAACAAATTCTTATTTTCATATATTTCATATGCTTTATCAATCAACAACGAGTTAGGTTCATAACCTTTAGGACATGCAATCCTAACTTCTACTCCTAGTAATGCCCCACATAAAATAAGAGAATTTGCGACATTATTGCCATCACCAATAAACGCCAAAACAACATTTTTAAAATCAACAAATTCCTCTTTTATTGTCATGTAATCAGCCAAAGCTTGGCAAGGATGTTCCAAATCTGTGAGGGCGTTAATAACTGGCTTAGAGGACCATTTTGCATATTCTTCCAAATCAGTTTGTTTAAAAGTTCTTATAGCAAGAACATCGCAATATCTACTTAAAACTCTTGCTGTATCTCTTATAGGCTCTCCCCTTCCAATTTGTGAAGTATTAGGATTTAGGTCAACTGTGGTACCGCCAAGTCTTGACATTGCTACCTGGAAACTAACTCTGGTACGAGTTGATGACTTATCAAAAATTAACCCTAAAACTTTTTCTTTAAATTTTATATTTAGATCTTTATTTTTAAAATTTTTTGCCATCTCTAATATATGAAAAAATTCTTCACATGAGGTATCCAAGCTTGATAAAAAATTTTTACTTGAAAGCTTGATCGGTTTTAACATCTAACTTAAACGAAAACCTAAATTCTACTATGCGGGCATTTTACTCTCTGCTAAGAGAGTTTTAAGATCCTCGCCCTCTATAACTTCTTCTTGGAGAATTTTTTGAGAAATTGATTCAAGAAGAGATAAATTATTCCTTAAAATATTGAGTGCCGTTTCGTGTGCATCATCAACTAAATCTCTAACCTCTTTGTCTATTGCTTGGGCAGTAGCATCACTAACTGATCTTCTTGGATTATTTCCATTTCCCAAGAACTGACCTCCACCTTGTTTGTCATAAGCTAGTGGACCAAGAATATCACTCATTCCGAATGTTCCGACCATTTGTTCTGCTATATCGGTTGCTCTTTGTAAATCATTTGAGGCTCCGGTAGTAATCTTTCCAAAAACGACCTCTTCTGCTGATCTTCCTCCAAGAAGTGTGGCTATTTGTCCTTTTAATTCCTCTTTGGAATTCAAAAATCTTTCTTCTGTTGGCAATTGAAGGGTATAACCAAGTGCACTCATACCTCTGGGTACAATTGAAATCTTGGCAACTTTCGAACCTCCTGGCATAAGATGACCAACTATTGCATGACCGACTTCGTGGTAAGCAACAACTTTCTTTTCATCATCTTGCAAAACACGACTCTTCTTTTCCAATCCAGCCACAACTCTTTCTATAGCTTCGCTCAAGTCTTGTTGTTCTACGCTTTTTCTTTTAGCTCTAGCCGCAAGTAAAGCAGCTTCATTTACCATATTAGCTAAATCGGCTCCAGCGAACCCGCTGGTAGCTTGGGCGATAGATTCTAAATCAATTGAATCAGCTAATTTAACCTTTTTGGTATAGATTTCCAATATAGTTTTTCTACCAGACAAATCTGGTCTATCAACTAATACTTGCCTATCAAATCTCCCAGGCCTTAATAATGCAGCATCTAAGACTTCTGGTTGGTTAGTAGCAGCAAGTACTATGACAGGCTTATCTGTGGAGGCAAAGCCATCCATTTCGGTAAGAAGTTGATTTAATGTTTGTTCTCTTTCATCATTGCCACCAACGACTCCCATAGATCCAGAACGACTTTTACCGATGGCATCCAATTCATCAATAAAAATAATACATGGAGCTTTTTTCTTTGCTTGTTCAAAAAGATCTCTAACTCTTGCTGCACCTGCACCAACAAAAAGTTCAACAAATTCAGAACCTGAAATTATAAAGAAAGGAACTTCTGCTTCTCCCGCAACTGCTTTTGAAAGAAGAGTTTTACCCGTTCCTGGAGGTCCTACAAGAAGCACCCCTTTTGGTATTCTCGCACCAATATCAGTATATCTCTCAGGTTTTTTTAGAAAATCAACTATTTCCGTTAATTCATCTTTAGCTTCATCAACGCCAGCTACATCAGCAAATGTTACTTTTGATTCATCATCAGGAACGTAAACTTTTGCTTTACTTTTAGTAAAACTAAGAGCTCCCTGAGCACCACCGCCACCCATACTTCTTCTAGCAAAGAATTGTAAAACAAGGATAAAAATTAAAGGAGGGACAACCCAACTCAATATGGTTGAGAAAATATTTGGTTTTTTGGGAGGAGCCGCAGCGAATTCCACACCTTTACTTTCTAACCTTTGTGGAAGATCCATATCAAAAATTGGAGTTGTTGCTAAAACAGAGGGGGCGCCTTCTTCAGCTCCATTTAGCTCATATCTAATCTGTTCTTGAGTGATATATGCACGCTTTACTTCACCATCATTAACCTGATCTATAAACAAAGAATAAGGGACCCTGGGGATTTGCATATTTTGATTAGGGAAAAGGCTGCTAAATAGAAGTAATGCTCCAACTCCTATCAAAATGATATTTACAATTCCAAATCTTCTATTAGGTTGATTATCATCTTGTCTTATTGGCATGGGTATGATCAATTTTGAACTTATTATAAACTAAACGAAGAGTTTCCGTATCTGTATTGTTTTTTTTGGGTAAGAACCGTACGGTACTTTGAGACATAAAAATTAGTATGAAAATTAATTTTTAAATGAACTTTTAACACATATATCATTTCCAATCAAACTAAACTGAGAATCACTTAATTTAATAATTTCGTGCATTTCTTTAAATTCAAAATCGCCAAGAGGATTCATACTATTTTCTCCACCTAAGATTTTTGGGGCAATAAAAGTAATAAGTTCTTGAATACAATTAGATCGAATTGCGGCAGTAGCCAATCCGGGGCCACATTCCCAAAGAATTTTATTACATCCTCTTTTTGCAAGTATTTTTGAAATTAATTCTGGATTATCTGATAAAACCTTTTTAACCTCTACACATTTCGGAATCCTTGAGAGGTAGCTTTCATTTGCCGTAGAAGAATCATAAATAACTAAAGTTTTTGCCTTACTACAATCCCAAAGATTAGATTTTGAAGGGAGATCTAAACTTTTTGTAAAAACAACTCGCAAAGGCTCAGGATTTTTGAAACCTCTTGTAGTCAAAAGTGGGTTGTCCCTTCTTAATGTGTTTCCTCCAATTATTATTGCATCAAATTCTGCTCTAAAAGAATGAACTAATGACCTTGATTCATCATTAGTAATCCATTTACTTTTTCCATTTCTTAAAGCTATTCTTCCATCAATACTCATTGCCCATTTAAGAACACCAAATGCCCTTTTAGTAATATTCCTATGAATAAAAGCCTTATTTAGATCTAAGGATTCTTTTTCACATAATCCTAAGTGAACTTGTATTCCAGCTTCTTTTAGAAGCTTAATACCTTTACCAGAGACTCTTTTATCAGGGTCTTCAATAGATATATATACCTTTTTTAACCCAGAGGATATAACTTTATCTACACATGGAGGTGTTTTACCTTGATGGCAACAAGGTTCAAGATTGACATACATTGTTCCACCTTTAGCATCCTTTTTTAAATTATTAAAAGCCATTGCCTCTGCATGAGGCATTCCTGCCTTGAAATGAAACCCTTCTGAAATAAGGCTTCCATTCTTATCTAATATCACTGCTCCCACCCTAGGATTAGGACTCGTTGTATTTTTGCCTAAAGAAGCCAAATAAATTGCTCTTTTCATCCATTTTGTATGACTTACATTTTTTTCAGACATCCCCAAAAATCAAATTCAGTTTATTGATCTCCACTCTTTGACAACAAAAGGAGGTACAGGTAGCTCAGAAAAAACTCCTGACAAAGATAATCTTAATGGCCTATTTTTATCTAAATTTTTTATTAATGCGTCAAGATCAAATTCTGCAGCAGCTTGTCTTCCATCATTTGCTAACTCCACATTCAGTAATGTTTTATCATCTAAATGCCACTGTTTTATCCCGGATTCAACCCTCAAGTCAGTGGGATGATCAATCCTGAGATTACCTGGATATCCTATTACTCTCAAGATCAATTTATCTTCAAAAAGAGGTGATTTATAAGCTACTAATTGCCAAGTTTCAAAGTCCAAGTCCCTTAAAAACTCACTGCTAGCATTTATCAATTCCCCATTTATTTCTGTTTCTGCAACTTCTGCAGATACTTTTATTGGGCTAAAAATAAAGAGTATTAGTAAGAATAAAGGTATTACCCCTTTTAAAAAAATATTTTTATTTGATTTTGTAATTTTCTTCATTTTCAGAATCCATCAGGGCATCAAGGGTTACAGCTGTTCTTACAATAGCTTGATATCTTTTAATTATTTTACGATTTTTTTCTATAACTCGAGATAAATTCAAAGTGTCTTTTTCAGAATAGCTAGAAGTTAAATCGCTAGAATCTTCTTCAATAAACTCAAACTCACTATCTTTATTAATTAGAGTTAACAATAAATCATGTAATCTCTTTCTCCTTTCAGACAATTAATTTACTATGATAACTCGAATAATAATAAGATAATTTAATGTAACATTCAAACAATTTAGTTCCATTTCATTAAATATAGATGACTGAAGTTAATAGAAAAATTCATGTAATTGGTATTAATTCTTATAAATTTGAGGATCTATCTTTCAAATTACAAAATCTATTTTTAGAAACAGAAAATATTGCAGTTCCAAATTCATATTTTGAAGAAATTAAATCATGGAGCAATAATAGTTTTGAAAAAAAGAAATTATTTTTTTCGAGCGACAGTAATAACGAACTTTTTAACTGGATTAGATCTCAAAAAACAGATGTTATTTTGATTTCGAGAGGAGATCCACTTTGGTTTGGCATTGGGAGAATACTACTAGAAAATTTTTCAAGAGATGAATTAAGTTTCTACCCTTCAAATACTTGCACTCAACTAGCATTTAATAAGTTAAAGATTCCATGGCAAGATACTGTTAATGTTAGTATTCACGGAAGAGATGCAACTAGGTTAGTAGAGGCTCTTAAAAAAAAGCCTTCAAACTTAGCTATAATTACAGATTCAAGTAACAAAAGTTTAGAAATAATCAAAAAAAACTTATCAGAATTAAATCTTGTTGAATTCTACGATTTTTGGCTCTGTGAAGAAATTGGCTTCGACAATGAAAATATAAGAAAATTAAATCTTAAAGAGTCATTACCATCTGATATATCAAGTTTGAACATTGTTGTTCTTACAAAAACAAAGAAAAATTACACAAATAATAATCTCCCTCTTTTCGGAATCGATGACCATATTTTTAAAACTTTTAATGATAGACCAAATTTATTTACCAAAAGGGAGGTTCGCGTCCAAATCTTAGCTGATTTAGAGCTCCCTAAAAATGGTGTCATCTGGGATATAGGTTCAGGTTGCGGGTCAATTGGTTTAGAGGCTTTAAAATTAAGGCCTTATTTAGATTTGTTTTGTATCGATAAAAGGATTGGTTCAAAAGCATTGATAGTTGAAAACTCAAAAAGACTTGGCGTTAAACCAAAATTTATTTTTGAGGAAGACATAAATAATATGTTGAATTCGAGCAATTTTAGTTCTTTTGAAAAACCTAATAGATTGGTGATTGGAGGATGTGATAAAAAGACTAAACTTAAAATCATTGATAAACTAGCTCAGGATATGAGTATCGGAGATATTATCGTTATCCCAATAATTGACTTTCAAATTATTAAAGAATTGAAAGAGGAATTAGAAGAAAAAAATTTCAAAACAAATTTAAATTTAATTCAGACCTATAAAAGCCTGAGTATCGCAGAAGGAATGAGATTAGAGCCAAATAATCCTGTTTTTCTATTAAAAGGGAAAAAATAAATTTAAATAATTGTTATTTGTTAGGTTTAGCCACATGGGGCAAACCCCAACCTAGTTTATTTCTTAAAACTTGGAAAAATTCATGATCTTCAAGTCTAATAAACTTTACTGAGTGTTTACTTTTTCTTATTAAAACTCTATCTTCTGGCCAAACATAACAACCAGCATTTCCGTCAACAACCATTACCAACCTTTCAGGAGTTGCGGGGAAAACAGTTACTGGTTCTGAATCATTAAAAACCAATGCCCTAGATGCCAATGAATGTGGAGCAATTGGAGTTAATTGCACGACTGGACAATCAGGCGTAATGACTGGCCCTCCAGCACTCAACGAATATGCAGTAGATCCAGTTGGAGTAGATAAAATTACTCCATCAGCTGAGATATCTACAGGAGCATGTCGCCCTATAGAAATCTCAAAATGACACATACTCGTCAGAGGTTCTCTATGAAGAGCCATCTCATTAAGACAAAGAGACTCCCATCTTCTCTGATCATTCCTCATTACACTAATAATAAAGCAAGTTCTTTCTTCAATATCCCAATTTCCAGCAATGATTTTATCTATTGCTTCATCAAGATTTGATAAATAAGCTTCGGCAAGAAAGCCTAAATGACCAGTATTTATTGTAAGAATTGGAATTTTAGCAGGCGCTGTTTGCCTTGCAGCAGAAAGCACGGTTCCATCTCCGCCAAGAACAATTGCAAATTCCATTGACGAGTCGAAACCCTCGGGAACGCAGTTCGTATATCCCAAAGGACGAACATGTTGATCAGGATTGGCGAATCCAACCATTCCACCTGAACTACTAACTCTTACAACTTGATAATTGGATTTTTCCAACTTTTTCTCAACAGAACTTGCAGTTTGAACAGCAAGTTCTTTCCCATCATTAACTATTAGCCCTGCTTTACGTACCAATCAAAAAACTAAAACTATGACTATCTTAAACTAAGATACTGGACAAACCTAATTTAAAATTTCAATTTTATTAGAATTGTTCTAAGAATCTAAAATCATTTGTATAAAATTTTCTAATGTCGTCAATCTGATGTCTAACCATACAAAATCTCTCAACTCCTAATCCAGCTGCAAATCCGGTCCATTTCTCAGGATCAATTCCTAATTTTTCTAAGACCTTCGGATCTACCATTCCGCATCCCATTACTTCTAACCATTTACCTTTCCATTGAACATCTACTTCTGCCGAAGGTTCAGTAAATGGGAAATAACTAGCTCTAAATCTTACAGGAATATCTCCAAAAAAGGTCTTTAAAAAAGTAAGAACTGTTCCTCTTAAATGACTAAAATTAATATCTTGATCGATACATAAAACTTCAACCTGATTAAATACAGGGGAGTGAGTAGCATCTACAGCATCTCTCCTATAAACTCTTCCCGGGGCAATAATTCGCACCGGAGGAAGATTTTTTTCTAAATGCCTTATCTGAACAGGAGAAGTGTGGGTCCTTAAAAGTTGATTTTCATCTAAGTAGAAAGTATCCTGCATATCTCTTGCGGGATGATTTTTGGGTATATTGAGAGACTCAAAATTGTAAAAATCAGTTTCTATTTCAGGTCCACTTTCAACTGAATACCCTAAACCACAAAAAATATCTATTATTTCATCTTGAGTTGAAATTAAAGGATGTTTATTCCCTGGGGGGGTTCCAATTGAAGGTATAGTTACATCAATTGTTTCTGTTTTGATCTTTTTATCTAAGGCTTCACTATTTAGTTGATTTTTTCTTTCAAGTATTAATTCTTGCAAATTTATCTTTATTAAATTTGCTTTCTGGCCAACAAGTGGTCTATCAGTAACAGATAATTGACCCATTGTTTTCAAGATAATTGACAACTCACCCTTTTTCCCAAGCATGGAAACTCTTAACTGATCCAGTTCTTCATGAGTATTAGCATTATCTATATTATTTTTTGCTGTTAGAGAAAGATTATTTAGTTTTTCCTCAATCTGACTTAATGATTCAATCTGACTCACTGATATAGTAAAAATAAGTATTACTTTATCTTACTTAAATATCGTCCATAAATAAAATTTATTGATTAATGAAACCGTTAAATATACTAATTAGTAATGATGATGGTGTTTTTGCAGCGGGGATAAGAGCTTTAGCAAAAGCAGCGCAAAAAAGGGGTCATAATGTAAAAGTAGTATGCCCTGACCAAGAAAGATCAGCGACTGGTCATGGTCTTACTTTACAATCTCCATTAAGAGTTGAAAAAGCTGACGAATTATTTGGGAAAGGAATCGAAGCTTGGGGGTGTTCTGGCACCCCCGCAGATTGTGTCAAATTAGCACTATCTGAACTCTTGGATCATAAACCTGATCTAATACTATCTGGTATAAATCACGGACCTAATTTAGGGACAGATATTTTTTGTTCTGGCACTGTCGCTGCAGCTATGGAAGGCACTTTAGAAAATGTTCCCTCCATGGCAATAAGTGTTGCTAGTTTTAAATGGAAGAATTTTGAATATGTCGGAGAAATTGCAATGAATATTGCCGAACAAGCAATTAACGATAATTGGCCAGCTTCACTTCTATTAAACTTGAATATACCACCTTGCCAGAAAAGCAAAATAAAAGAATTATCATGGACAAGATTATCAGTAAGAAAATATAAAAATCAATTTTCCAAAAGAGAAGACCCAAGGGGTGATGATTATTATTGGTTAGCAGGAGAAGTAGTTTTAGATCTTAAATCGAAAGGTTACGGTCCCAAGAATTGGCCTAGTGATGTATCTCAAATACAAGAAAACAAAATATCTCTTACACCTGTTGAACCAGATTTATTTTGGAGAGGTGGTTTGGAGTTATTGCCTAAAATAAAATTTCATTTATAAATCCTTCTTAAAAGCCATAAAGAAAAGCAAAGTCCAAAAAAGTGAGCAGCAATAACTTGTGTATTACTTAGCACTGATAAAATCTCAAGCCCAGTAATTGGGATGTCTGATGTCGCGGTTATCAACTGTCCAGTTGTTTGTGATGATGCTTGAATAAATAGAGCACCCATAAGAGCTTGATATCCAATTAATCCAAACAAAACTCCCAATAAATCGACCACTAATCCTCTTTTTATTAATTTACTAGTTTGTCCTCTTGAGGGTCTTGCGTTGCTTGCAATTGCTCTACCAGTTCTAACTATTAACCAACTTTGCCAAAGACTAAAAAGTAGTAAAATCAAGGATATTGTTGTAAGTGAAAGTCCAGGAGTTAAACCAAGCTGTCCTTCGCTATTATTTACAACATTTGAAAAAAGCAAAACAGCTGCCACAACAACGCCTAAGATGGATTGAGTCCAAAAGCGTATCCATCCGATACGTCGCATTCCAAATGAAAGCGACTGAAAATCAATTTTGTCAGACATTCATTTGATTGAATAAACTATAATCTATTCAAATTTGCCATCAAAATCATAAAATTGCACGTAATCTTTTGATCTCTTTAATATCACCATCTGAAGTAAATAATCCTACTTCAATAGCTATTGGAAGTTTTGATGGCCTGCATGCTGGCCACAGAAAATTAATAGAAAGTGTTGTTGAAGAAAATCAATACACCCCAACAATTGCAAGCTTCTGGCCTCATCCCAGAGAAGTTCTATACAAAGAGACACGCCTTAGGCTAGATCTCCCTGAAGAAAAACTACCTATTCTTGAAGATCTTGGAATTAAACAATTAGTTTTGATTCCTTTTGATAAGAAACTATCAAATTTAAGTGCCGAGAGTTTTGTAAGAGATATTCTGATAAATCAATTGCAAGCAAAAAATATTTCAGTGGGTGCTAACTTTAAATTTGGTTTTAGAAGAAGCGGAGATATCAACACTATAAAAGATACAATTAAAGATACTGATATAAGATTAAAAATAACACCGATTTTAGAAGACAACCAAGGTAGAATCAGTAGCAGCAGAATAAGAGATTTATTACAGAATAGTGATCTAAAAAATGCTTTCAAGATTCTTAAAAGGCCCTATAGTTTTCATGGGAAAGTTGTTAAAGGTAAAGGTATTGGGAAAAATATTGGATGGCCCACGGCAAATCTTGAAATAGATGGTAGAAAATTTTTACCTGGAGAAGGCGTATACGCAGCATGGACAACTATAGAAAATTCCAACCAAAAAATTGCATCAGTTATGAATCTTGGCTCTCAACCAACAATTAACCCTTTATTACCATCTGCTGTTGAAGTTCATCTCATCAACAAAGATATCAATCTTTACAACTTAAATTTATCAGTCGAACCAGTTGAAAAACTTAGATCTCAAATTAAATTTGAAAATGTAGATCAACTCTCTAGTCAAATAAAAAAAGATAAAGATAATGCCCTCAAAATTTTTAAAAACTACAAAAAATAAATTACAAATGCATAATTACAATCTTACTGACGCTGAAGATTTACGAATATTTCAAATTATTGATGCAAATCTTGATAGAGCTAGAGAAGGATTAAGAGTTCTTGAAGATTGGGCAAGATTTGGGGTAGGGGGAAATGAATGTGTTGTAAGGATAAAAAATTTTAGACAAATCTTAGGAAAGAATCATCTAGAAGTTTATAAACAATCCCGAAATTATATTGAGGACCAATGCAAAGGGTTGACTCATCAAGAACAAATTAAAAGAAAAAACCCTGAGCAAATTATAAGTTCAAATGCAAGTAGAGTTCAAGAAGCATTAAGAGTCATAGAAGAATTTTCGAGGATACATAATCATGAGCTTTCAAAAATCGCTTCGAAAATTAGATATGAAATTTATACCATAGAAATCGAATTATTAAGTTTAAGCAAATGTAAGAAGTCCGAGAAAATATTAAAAGAAAATGACTTATATGTAATAACAGATCAAAAGGACAATTTATTAGAAACAATAGAAGAAATCTTAATTGCAGGAGTAAGAATTATTCAACATAGATATAAAAAAGGAACTGATAAAGATCATATTCAAGAAGCAATTAAGATTAAAAATCTATGTAAAAAATACAATTCTTTGTTTATCGTTAACGACAGACTTGATATAGCTTTGGCATCTAATGCGGATGGTATTCATCTTGGGCAAGATGATTTAGACTTGAAAACCGCAAGAAAATTATTAGGATATTCAAAAATCATTGGTATAAGCGCAAATAATGAAATTGATATTTCTAATGCTCTAAAAGAGGGTTGTGATTACATAGGAATAGGACCAGTATTTGAAACTGCTACAAAAAAGAACAAAAAACCTATAGGTATTGAAAAAATCAAAAAATTAACCAAAGATTTAGATATTCCTTGGTTTGCTATTGGAGGAATTAAGTCAAATAATATTTCATATTTAAAAAGCAATGGGTTTAAAAAAGTTGCCTTAGTTTCGCAATTAATGAATTCTGAAGATCCTAAAGAAGACGCTATTATGATTCTAAAAGAGTTGTCTCATGAAAATTAAGGTAAATGGAGAAGAAAAAAAAATAAAACTTGATCAAGAAAATGCTCTATTGTCTACAGCTTTAAATTTAATGGGATATAAACCCAACACAATTGTCGTAGAGTTAAATAATTTAATTATTAATTCTATAAAATGGGAAAAAGTGAAACTTAAAGATGGGGATAATTTAGAAATCGTTTCAATAGTTGGTGGTGGTTAAAAGAAAAATTTTTTGTATATTAAAATCTTCATAATTTTTTAAGTTTAGGCTTGAAACAATAACCAAATTTTTCCTGTTTTCGTTTTATATTCTTATTACCTTATTAGTATAATGGAAGAAAAAATTAACAATAACTCAAGATCCCTAAAATGGGAGCAAAATGGAGAGTTGGCTCACAAGGATCTTTCTGAGTTAATTGAAAGACTTAAAAATGTAGAAAGTGAACATACCTCATCTGAACTGTCTAGATTAGGTACAAAATCAAACATAAAAGATTAAATTTGTTAATTTGATCTTGTTTTTATAAAAATTTGTACCAAATTAAAATTACTGAATATAAAAATAAATGCCGAAAAGATTTCCAGAGTGGGTGAACACAGAAGTAGTAATTAAAGCAATCAAAATGAGAGAAGATGGAATGTTATCAAAACAACTAAATTTATGGATAGAAAACCTATTAGAAATAGAAAAAAAGTAATTATTTAGGATACAATTTTAATAATTCTCAATGCCGTCATTGCTGCACCATAACCATTATCTATATTCATAACCGCAATACCTGGAGAACAACTTGACAACATACTCCTTAAAGCAGTTTCTCCATCCTTGCTAACCCCATAGCCGACAGACACTGGTACTGCAATTATCGGTTGTGCCAACAATCCGCCCACAACTGTTGCCAAAGCCCCTTCCATTCCAGCACAAACTATTAATACATCATATTTATTAATTTCTTCTAACTGACTCATCAATCGATGAAGTCCAGCCACTCCAACATCTACAAAAGATTGACAATTCACTCCATAAATTTCAAGCGCTAATTGTGCTTCAAGTGTTACGGCTAAATCGCTTGTGCCGCCTGAGATTATGGCAACTTTCTTATTCGTTTTTATTTTATTCAGATTTTTCCCAATTATTAGGCAATTTGCTTCTTCATAGAATAGTGCATCATCATATAAATCCAAAAGATAATTAGCCTTTTCACTATTAATCCTAGTAATGAATACAACCTCATTTTTACTTAATACACTTTCAGATAATCTCTCTAATTGGTCGATACTCTTATCTTGCCCCCAAATAGCCTCAATTAGTCCAAGCCTATCTCTCCTCTGAAAATCAAACTTAATATCAAAATTCATCTTTGCTTATCTAATTCGCCCTCATAAATTAATTCAAAAGGATTTTCGCTTACATTTAGAGAAGCTTTAACATTATCTTCAAATTCTTGTTGAACTAAATTTACTTCTGACATTGGTATACTTTTCCATAACTTCTTACTTTTCCAATTTACCAATATTAAAGCTTCTTCTTTTTTTTTATCCCAAAATAATTGCCTTCCCAAAAAACCATCTTGAGAAGATAACCATGGCTCCCATATTTCTTTTTCAGCATTTAACCAAGCTGCTTTTACATCGGCAGGTACTTTGAGTCTTAATTCCTCTATGACCGTTTCACTTTGATAATTATCCATTGTAAGTGCTTTTAAATTGGGAATATCAGGTTGAAAAATTAAAACTAATAAGCAAATTAATAATAAACAAAATCTTTGAAATTTTTTTTTCAAATTTAAATTAAATCTCATTTTTTTTCAAGAAGCACTACTGAATGACAACTTATACCCTCTTCTCTCCCTTCTGGACCCAACTTCTCATTCGTGGTTGCTTTAATACCAATTAAATTTTCATCAATATTTAAAATTCCAGAAATGTTTTTTTTCATTAGTTTTATATGTGGCATGATTTTTGGCCTTTCAGCAACAAGAACACTATCAATATTATTAATTTCCCAACCTTCTTGTCTTATCAAGTCAATTACTTTTGATAACAAAAACAAGCTATCAGCATTTTTCCATTTTTCATCAGATGGGGGGAAATACTTTCCTATGTCGCCCAGTGAAAGTGCTCCCAATAATGCATCCATTATTGAGTGACTCAAAACATCAGCATCACTATGACCATCTAATCCTAAATTTTCAGGATGACACAATTTTACACCTCCAATAATTAAATCTCTATCCTCAACTAATCTATGAATATCGTATCCATTACCTATTCTAAATTTCATGAATTGATTATTTTCTTTTATTATTCTCTTACTTTGTGGGGATTTTTTGTAGTTTTCATTTGAAATTAAGTCACTTCTTCTCTCCAATGTTCTTTCAAAACTTTTTCGTCTTCTCCACGCTTTAATCTCTTCATGATTACCGCTCACTAAAATATCTGGCACTTTCATATCTTTAAAAGTTAACGGCCTCGTGTATTGAGGATATTCTAATAAAGAAGAATTATGACTTTCATCGACTAAGGAGTCTGGATCACCAAGAGTTCCTGGTAACAATCTAGTCAAACCGTTAATTATTGATATAGCAGGTATTTCACCTCCAGAAAGTACATAATCGCCTATCGATATCTCTTCATCAGCTATACATCTAATCCTTTCATCAAAACCTTCATATTGACCACAAATAATTATTATTTGATCCAAAGTAGACCATCTCGCAAGATCCTTTTGCTTAAGGACTTTACCCTGTGGGGTCATCAGCAAAGTTTTACTTTTAGGTAATTTTCTAATTGATTCATATGCCTTATAAATAGGTTCAGGTTTTAATACCATACCTGCTCCTCCTCCATACGGCTTATCATCTACTTGTCTGTAAGAACCTTCTCCATATTTTCTTAAATCATATAAATTTACATCGATCAAATTCTTATCTAGAGCTTTTGTTATGACCCCTAAATTATTTATTGATTCAAAAGCTTTAGGGAACAAAGTAATCACATCAAAATTAAAACCTCTCATCTAGAAATCTTCCTCATAACCAAACTCAATTAACCTTGATTCTTTTTTTCTCCAATTTGGAACAACTTTCACAAACAACTCTAGGTGAACTGGGCCATCAATTAATTTTGACATATTTGATCTTGCTGACTGACCAATAATTTTTAACATTGAACCTTTCTTCCCAATAAGAATGCCTTTTTGAGTTGATCTTTCAACAATAATAGTAGCCAAAATAGCTGTAAAAACTTTGCCATTTTTTCTTTTCATTTCCTCTCTCTTTTCTATCTTTACTGCCACACTATGAGGGACCTCTTCTCTTGTATTTTTTAATACCTGCTCTCTTACTAAATCAGATAATAAGTTATCTAATGGTTGGTCGCAAATCGTCTCTTCGCCATAAAGTTTTGGTCCCTCTGGAAGAAAATTAAGTGCCATATCGACTAGTTCAGAACATCCTTCTCCATGACAAGCACTTACAATTTGAAAGTTTCTATTAATTCCAAAAAATCTTCTATATTGATCTAATCGTAAATTCCTAAATTCTTTATTAACCAAATCCCACTTATTTAATGCCACAATAAACTCAGTTTTATTTGCATTTAGAAAATTCAAAATATATTCATCACCTCTACCAGGTTCTTCACTTGAATCAATTACAAAAATTACCATATCAACTCCATTAATTGCAGATTTTGCGTTTTTTACTAATATCTCTCCAAGTCGATGATGAGGTTTATGAACACCTGGCGTATCAACAAAAATTATTTGCCCATTGTCTGTGGTAAGTATTCCTTTTAATTTATTTCTAGTAGTTTGCGCAATAGGAGAAGTAATTGTTATTTTTTCTCCAATCAATTTATTTATTAAAGTAGATTTACCGACATTTGGTCTCCCTAGTAAAGTTACAAATCCAGATCTATAATTAGCCAAAGACTTTTAATGCATCAATAATAAAATTCTGATCAAAAATGAAAAAAAAAACCATAAATTTAAAAGAGGCTTCGTTCACGCAAGCAATAAATATATCCGCACAATGGTGCAAAGAGTGGGGTGAAGATTTACTCAGCGAAGAGGTTTTAGCTGATAGAATCGCAGAGCTAACTAAAACAAGAAATGGACTCAGAGGATTTTTTGCATACGCTTTATCAGATAAAGATTGTTTTTTGTTGGATAAACTTCCTTTTTCACTAATTTACAAATTGAACGAAGGTGGTGATGCTGTAACAGCGATAGTAGTAAAAAATTTAATAATGAGTTCCGCGCAAATTATTATTCATCGAAGAGATAATAATCATGAATATGAGATAACATCAGAAAACATTTCAGATAGATGTAAGGCTATTTTAAGACTGCTAGAAACTAAGTCAGTTACAAAGTCCGTCAATCAAGTCCTTAGAGACTTAGATGATATGGGCAATAGTTTTGATAATTCAGTAAAGTATGACTCAGAACAAAAGGAATTTATAAAAAAACAAATTCTTGATATCGCTCAATAAAAAAGCGTAGAAACAAATCTACGCTTTGGATTCGTTATTTATGTAATGTGTTTAGTCTCTTCTTCCACCGCCTTGTAGTGCAATCATTAATCTCAATATAAAAACAAAAAGATTTATATAAGTTAGATACATACCTAAAGCTCCTGCAAGGTATTGATCATCATTATATCTTCTCGGCATTGTATAGAAATCAACAAAAGACATTGCAACAAATAAGACAGTTCCAAATCCTGCAATTATCAATTCGAGTCCTGAACCTCCAAAAACTCCTGGAGCAAAGAATCCTCCAATTAATTGGACAAACATTGCTATAAGCAGACCTATCAATCCAAGACCAACTACTCCGCTTAGTGCTTGACCAACGCTATCACTCATTCTTTGACCAGTGTAAGAGGCAATAACGAAAGTTATACCAGTGGCTAAGGCAGCTGTTCCAACAGAACCAATACCAATTGTTCCTATTGCTAAAGCAACTATTCCACTTAAGGTGAATCCAGTTAACAAACTAAATCCTGTCAACAAGGGTAGTGCCTTCGCATTATTTGCATTATTTGCAGCACTTGTTGCTATAAAAAACAAAATCAATTCTGCAATTAATGCAACTATTGAAAGAGGCTGAAAAAGCCCAGGATTTGTTGCTATGAGTGAGACACCTGCTAATACCCCTAAAGAAGTAAGAACCATACCTCCACCTACGTAAGGTAAAGCTTTTTGAACAACATTAGGTCCAACAATTGAACTTGTTTGTGCTTCACGAATAGCTTGATTGAAATTACTACTTGCTGGCATTTTTTTTATTAAATATGAATATATTCTACTTGATTTTTAAAATTTCAGGGTACGGATCTCCAGAGTTATAAAGTTATTGATAAGCCTCAATAATTTTCTGAACTAAAGGATGACGAACTACGTCTTCAACGGATAAATAACAAATTTTTATACCTTGAGTTTTAGAGAAAATTCTCGATGCTTCAATGAGGCCGCTTTCCTGATCTTTTTTTAAATCAATTTGTGTAATATCTCCGTTTACAACCATTTTAGATCTATCACCCAATCTGGTTAAAAACATTCTCATTTGAGAACAAGTAGTATTTTGTGCTTCATCTAGGATAACCATGGAGTTATCTAAGGTTCTGCCTCTCATAAACGCTAAAGGTGCGACTTCAATAATTCCCTTTTCGATTAACGAATTTGTTCTATCAAACCCAAAAATACTATTTAAAGAATCAAATAGGGGTCTTAAATATGGATCTACTTTTTGTTGCAAATCACCAGGTAGAAATCCCAAACTTTCACCAGCTTCTACGGCTGGTCTTGTTAAAACAATTTTTTCAATTTTTTTCTCGTTCAATAGTCGTGCCGCGCAAACAGTTGCTAAAAATGTCTTACCAGTTCCAGCTGGACCAATTGCGAACGTAAGATCAAAGTTTTCAATCGATTCAACATATTCTTTTTGCCTTATAGTTCTTGGTCTTAAATATCGTCCTTCTTTAGAACGCGCAAGAACTTTCTTCCCAAGTTCAGCATGTGAAGACGATTCGCCCATATTTAAAGAACTTAAAGCTGCTTTAAGATCTACCTCTGGGACTTCTAACCCCTGTTCCCAAATTGGTCTTGTTAGTTCTACTAATGCTGAGGCTCTCTCAATTTTAGATAAGACACCGTTCATCTCAAGTTGTAAGCCTCTAATAGTTAAAGAAACTCCTGTAAGAGACTCAAATTTTTTTAAGAAAGAATTACCAGGTCCAGATAATGCTGTAGCAGCATCAGAGCTTGGCAAATCTATAGTGAAGTGACCAGTTTTGGAAACTTCCTTCATCTAGTTTATTAAATAAAAATTTATCAAATCACTAGCTTTCAGCTTCATTACTCTCGCTTTCAGCTTTACTACTATCATCTTCTTTTTTAATTTTAGCCTTAGCTAATTTTTCCTTCTCTAACTTTGCTTTACCAATTGCGATAGAGGGTCTTTCTGTTTTTTCTAATAACCCACCCTTTTCTAATAAAGTTCTCACAACATCAGTTGGCTGAGCACCCTGAGTAAGTCTTGTTCTCAAGGCTTCTGTATCAAGCCTGGTTTCCTTAGTTCTTGGATTATAAAAACCTAGTTCTTGTAGAGGTCTACCATCTCTTCTGGAAGTACTATTGCATGCAACAATTCTGAAACTTGCTTCTTTTTTCTTTCCAAAGCGCTTAAGGCGCAATTTAATCATTTTAAATTAATGCGTTTTTAATAATAATATCATTTAAAGGGTAAAAATATTGAAACTATAAATCGGCAAAACCTTTTTTCTTTTTATTATTTTTTTGTTTTTTCATTGGCTTATTACCACTCATCCCTCCCATTCCTGGCATTCCTCCCATTCCTGGCATCCCTCCCATTCCTGGCATTCCTCCCATTCCTGGCATTCCTCCCATTCCTGGCATTCCTCCCATCCCTGGCATTCCTCCGTTTGACATTTGTTTCATAAAGCCTCTCATTCTTTGAAAATCAGCTAATACTTTATCTACATCTTTTGCTTCATAACCGCTACCCTGAGCGATTCTTTGTCTTCTTGAAGGCTGAGCAGCAAGAACTTCAGGTTTTTGTTTTTCCTCAAGAGTCATTGAAGAGATCATAGATTCTATTTTCTTAAGTTGATCTTCTCCATCTTTTATCATCCCATCATCGATTTTATTCATTCCAGGGATCAATTTAATCAATCCACCAATTGATCCCATCCTTTTAATTAATCTCATTTGCTTAACAAAATCATTAAAGTCAAAAGTCGCTTCTTGAAGTTTCTTTTGCATCGCTTCTGCATCAGCAAGTTCAACTTCTTTTTGTGCTTTTTCAACAAGTGTCAATACATCGCCCATGCCTAAAATCCTGCTGGCCATTCTCTCTGGATGAAATGGTTGTAATGCCTCTATTTTTTCACCTACACCTATAAATTTGATTGGTTTTCCACTTATTTTTCTTATCGATAAAGCAGCTCCACCTCTTGAGTCACCATCCAACTTAGTTAATATCGCCCCTGTGATTCCTACTTTTTCATGAAATGATTTTGTTAAGTCTGCAGCTTCTTGCCCAATCATTGAATCAACAACAAGCAAAACCTCATCAGGATTAGAAACTTCTTTTATTCGAACCATTTCACTCATCATGGAATCATCAATTTGCAGTCTGCCTGCGGTATCAATAATTATCGAATTAAAATCATTTTCACTAGCAAAATTCAATGCTTCCTTTGCTATTTCTTCTGGTTTGCTATTTTTTTCTTTAGCTGAAAAAACTTCCAATTCATATTGACTTCCCAATGTTTTAAGCTGCTCTACAGCTGCTGGCCGATAAATATCTGCAGCCACTAAAAGAACTTTTTTATCTTTTTCCTTTAAATAAAGTCCTAATTTTCCTGTTGCAGTTGTTTTACCAGCCCCCTGAAGTCCAGCCATCAAAATGACTGTAGGACTATTTTCATTTTCGTTTAATGGAGAATTTTCATTCCCCATAATGTTAATCAATTCTTTATTTACAACTTCAATAAATTTTTGACCTGGGTTTACACCCCTAACTACTTCTTCTCCAATAGCTTTATCTTTGACATCTGAAATAAACTCTTTTACTACAGACAAACTAACATCTGCATCAAGGAGTGCCCTTTTTACCTCCTTCAAGGCATCGTTTATATTATTTTCACTAATTTTTGCTTCGCCTCTTAAACCCTTTACTGCGTCTTCAAAGCGTGACGAGAGTTCATCAAACATTATTAAAAAGTAATTTTAATTATTATAGATGATCTTGAAGTTTGTAATTAAAAGCCGCTCACGAAATCAACCAATTTCCACGATTTATTTGAAAAACCCAAAATATATTTAACTTTAAGGGGATTTAAAGATGTTTCATTAATAAATTCTCCAGAATTCTTTACTAACCTCTCTAAATAATTCAACTCTACTAATACAACAATCCGAGATGAAGTTTGCGATTCCAAATCAATTTGACGTATTTGGGAATTAATCTCCTTATAAATTCCTTTCTTGATATCGTTCTGTCTTTCTTCGATTGTTCGATCAATTAGACCTTTACTAACAATTTTAGAAAGATTAATTTCATCCTTTCCCGCTAAATAATTACTTTTATTAAGAAGCCATCCATTAATTAAATTCCTTATATCTTCCAAAGAAGGTGAAGCAGTATTAAGTTCTTTGAATTCATAGGAAATAGTTGAAGTAGATTTATCAGAAATAGAATTCAATTTACTTGAAGGATTTTTTTTTATTTCTTGAATAATATCTTTCTCATTAAGCTTTTGATTTTTATCTTTTGCAATTAAAGGTTTTTCAGCAACAGATTCGTCCTGAATTGATTTTTTAAAATTATTTCTTAAAAATCCAATCCCAATACCAAATGCAAATAAGATCAAAAACGCATAGATATAAATTAAATACGGCGACCGATTAATTATCTCTTTATCCTTTAAGAATTCCCCAAAACTAAACTTTAATTCAGCAATTTTTTCAATTAAAAAGTTATAAAACTCAATTGGTTTTTTCTTAAAGTATTCCTCATTGAATACTATATCTTTGTTCTCAACCTTCTCATAGCCTTGTTTTATGCCACCAGGCCAAGGTAATCTTCTTTCATCAATATTCCCCAATAAATTATCAAAATCTTCAGTCGTTTTTGTGGAGAATTCCTTCTCAGTTTGTTGTTTTTGAAGATTTGATCTAATTGAAATTTTATTTGATTTCTTTTCTAATTTTTCAATAAATTCTTGAATTTCTCTATCTTCAAACCAAGAATCTAAATCCACCTCTTTTGATTCAATGTCTCTATAACCAACTAAAACATCATTCTCTAACCAATTTTTACAGAAAATACATATCGCTTCTAACTTATTTCCAGGATAATTATTAAGCCAATCTCGTAAATTCTCATCAGAACTACTTGAAAATCTTGCAGAGGCTTGGTCAATATCAGCTAAAAGTAAATCTAAACAACCAACTAGAGGCATTGAATCAAGACCTGATAAATTTAGTTTCTTTAAAATTCTCCTCGCTTCAAATAATTTTTCCGGCTTTCTTCTAGAGAAACCAATAGCTGTTAAGGATAGAAACGCTAAAAATCCTGCTTCTAATGATCCTCTTTTTTGTAATTCAAGAAACAAATCAATCTGTTCTTGCACTGTCAAAAATGGCTTAATTTGTTGAAAAAAAACTTCAAACTCTTGCTGATTTAAATAATCTTTATATTCAGATTTATTATTACCTTCTAAACCACCTCTTTTGATTATTAAATTTTCCAACATACTTAAGCCTTTTTTATGAGACTCTTGATCATTTAGATCCCTATTAAGTAGATCTAGGATTCTGTAAGGAAGCAAAGCAACCAAGTCTTCTTCAAGTTCTTTTCTTATGTCTCCAAGCTTTCCCATTCTTTGTAGAAGTTGTATTCCTTCATGTAAAAAGTCGGCCGCGTTTGAATAGGATCTAAGCTGTTGTTCTTGAATTGCAGAATCTCTAGCTGTTAAAGCAGCCAATAATGTTAAATCAGCTTCTCTACTACTTCCTAAAGCTGGAGTTTGTGGGGGCTGCAATGCTTTTCTAGTGATTTTAAACGCTTCTTTTGGTGAACCCGATTCCCATAGAAGTATTAATCCTGCTACTTCTCTATTTGAGGAAAAATCCAATCCGGAATTCCCATTTAATAACAAATTTTCATACTCTCTTCTGCTTTCTGGGTCTGTAAGTAGATCGGCAGTGAGGCGGAGCAACTCAGATCTTTGGGTTAATACTTCATAAGTAAAACCTTCATCAGGTGTTTTATCTAACCTCAATTGAAACGCCCTTAATATTTCCTCAGAAGTTGCAGAGGGGCTTACGCCAATTAAACGAAAATGGTCTAAAGGAAGTTCCAAACAAATATCCTATTGAAAATTCTTAGATAAATTTTATCAAGTTAAAATTTTTTTTCACAAGGTCTTACAGAGTTATTAAAAAAAATCATGAAAATCGCCCTTCACGGCTTAGAATGTTAACAAATCAAAACTTCGTTAAGGTATTTTTCTTGGAAACACACGTAGAGAGAATCTCAAATCTTCAAGACATAAAAAAGGCCGAATTAGATCGAGAAACTGGATTATTTCTTTATGAAGACATGACGCTTGGTCGTAGGTTTGAAGATAAGTGTGCAGAAATGTATTACAGGGGAAAAATGTTTGGTTTCGTTCATTTATATAACGGTCAAGAGGCTATAAGCACGGGAGTAATTGGCGCCATGAAAAAGAAACATGATTGGTTTTGTAGTACTTATCGCGATCATGTTCATGCACTAAGTGCGGGGGTCCCCTCATTTGAAGTAATGAGTGAACTTTTTGGTAAAGCTACTGGGTGTAGCAAAGGCAGAGGTGGATCCATGCACTTATTTTCAAGAGAACATCACTTACTCGGAGGATATGCATTTATTGGAGAGGGAATTCCAGTAGCTTTAGGGGCAGCTTTTTCAAGTAAATACAAAAAGGAAGTTGCTGGTAATAGTAATAGTGATGCAGTAACTGCAGCATTCTTTGGGGATGGAACTTGCAATAATGGGCAGTTTTTTGAATGTTTAAATATGGCCCAGTTATGGAAATTACCCATAATTTTTGTAGTTGAAAATAATAAATGGGCAATTGGTATGGCTCACGATAGAGCTACTAGTAATCCTGAAATCTGGAGAAAAGCGTCTGCTTTTGGTATGCACGGCGAGGAAGTTGATGGAATGGATGTATTAGCAGTTAGAGGAGCAGCACAAAGAGCAATTGAGCGGGCTAGAGCAGGAGAAGGACCCACACTTTTAGAATGTTTGACTTATAGATATAGAGGACACTCTCTTGCTGATCCAGATGAATTAAGGTCTGAAAAAGAGAAGGAGTTTTGGGGGAAAAGAGATCCTATTAAGAAATTAGCCAAAGAAATTATTGATGGTAAATTCGCCACTGAAGAAGAATTAAAAATTATTGAAAAGAAAATTGATGCAGAAATATCGGAGTCAGTTAAAAATGCTATTGAAGCTCCAGAGCCCCCTTCAGAAGAATTAACCAAGTATATTTGGGCAGAAGATTAAAAAGATTAGATACCGCTAGGTAATTTTCTGGTTAAATTCC
Organism: uncultured Prochlorococcus sp.; assembly: GCA_902520485.1. GTDB lineage: Bacteria > Cyanobacteriota > Cyanobacteriia > PCC-6307 > Cyanobiaceae > Prochlorococcus_A. Next base: position 27,154 of record CABYNZ010000003.1, read on the forward strand.
TTAATTTTCTTAGTGCCTTAAGTTCAACTTGTCTTACTCTTTCTCTAGAAACTTCTAATAATCTTCCAATTTCTGCAAGTGTATGTCTCTCATTGGCATCAAGTCCGAACCTTAGTTTGAGAACATGTTGTTCTTGCTCGCTTAAATGACTTAACCACTTACCAAGTTGCTCTTGATGCATTTTCTGTTCAACTTGATCTAGAGGCTCTTCATTATTACTATCTGCAATTAAATCACCTAAAAAACTCCTGCCATCATCACCATTTACTGGAGCATCTAAACTACTTGTCGATAAAGCTTGTCTTAAAACAGAATCCAATTCTTCAACATCAATTTCCATTGCCTCTGCAATTTCAATTCTGCTTGGCATAGCACCAAGCTTATGAGCCAAATCTCTACTAACTTTTCTAATAGAAGCTAATCTTTCACTTAAGTGAACAGGTAAACGGATTGTTCTTGATTGGCAGGCAATTGCTCTTGTCATACTCTGCCTAATCCACCAAAAGGCATAAGTAGAAAACTTATATCCTCTTGTAGGATCAAATTTTTCAACAGCCCTCTCCAACCCAAGAGAACCTTCTTGTACTAAATCAAGTAATTCCAATCCTTTACCTTGATATTTTTTTGCCACACTCACAACTAATCTTAAATTAGCTTTCATCATTCTTTCTTTAGCTCTTCGACCAATTTTTATTGTTCTTTTTTGCTGAGTTGTAAATTCATTAATCTTTTCACTTAATTGTCCATCTTCTGTAAGAATCATCATCTTCTGGACTTGATTACCCAATTCAATCTCCTCGGCAGGTGTTAATAAGGGGACTCTACCGATATTTTGCAAATACCAACTTATTGGATCATTACTCCTCCTTTTTGGTGGTTCTTCTTGAATTGGTAATGATGAAATCATTTTTTTGACCTACTTTAGGTAGTAAAACTTTCCTACACTTTTAAAGAAAAGGCCAAATATTTAATGCGCGCTTCAGATTTCAAGTAATATTTGTACACTTATGTGTTAAAAACTATAAATAACTCTCTTAAATTGTTTCTTTCAAGATATTTGTCTCATTTTTTCATTTCTCATTAATTTTGATAATTCGTCACCAATAGCAGAAGCATTTGACCCTTTTTTACACTTTGATGCAGCAAATGAATGCAAAAGTACATATTTAGCAAAAAAATCTGTTGTTATATTTCTACATAAGGTTAAATCAATCGCAGAACTGCCAGCTATAAATCCAGATAAAAGATCACCCAGTCCAGCTCTGGCTGTCTGAGAATCGGTACCGAATAGTTGCCATACTTTTTTATTATCAGCAACTATGCTGTTAGCTCCCTTTAATAAAATACTAATATTAAACTCCTTTGCTGCATCAAGAGCCAATCCTAAATTGGTATCAGATTTGATATTCGGGAATAACCTTTGAAATTCTTTGCTATGTGGTGTAATCCATGTTTTATATTTTCTCTCTAAAAAGAAATTTGCCCCCAACTTAGATTCCGAAATTCTATTAAGTGCATCTGCATCTAAAATCAATAATCCTCCATAATCCATAAGATAGTCTTTTGATTTTTGCCAATCATCATTATCAATTCCTATTCCAGGGCCAACAGCTAACGAATCAAATGCACTTAAATCAATATTTTTTAATGCACTAAATAAAGAAGCATTTCCATTTTGATTAGATTGCATAGTATCCTTTAAAACTATTTCTGGAGCAACTTGCCAAATAGATTCAGCAACTATCGCAGGCAGGACCGCAGAGATAAAGCCTGCTCCACTTGATATCGCGCCTTTTAATGCTAAGTATGCAGCACCAGGATATTTTTCACTTCCAGCTATTAATAATGTTCTACCTCTTTTATATTTATAGGAATTTTTTGGTAAAGGAGGTAAATCAATATTTTTTAAATCTTTATAAGTAACCTTAAAAATCTTTTTATCAACTTTGTAAAGTTTACTAATAGGCACCCCAACATCTATGTGGTGCAATTCTCCAATAAAAGGTAATGCAGAATCTTGCGTCAGCCCAATCTTATTAAGACCAATTACTAAGGTATAGTCTGCCTTTACTGCGTTATCTAAAAAAGACTCTCCTTTATCAGGACATAATCCTGTTGGAATATCAATACTTATTACCTTGCCATATTTGTTATGAAATTTTTGATTAAAAAGTTTAATTAATTTATTATCAACTTTTCTTGTTTGATTATTACCAAAAACAGCATCAATCCAAAGTTCTTTACCATTTGCATCAGGGGGCTCTACTAATTTTGTAACACCAATAGATGTAAGATAATTAAGGTGGTTATTTGTTAATGTTTTTTTTATAGGGAATGGACACCATACCCTTACTAAAAAACCTTTCAAAAAAAGCTCTCTAGCTACTACTGCACCATCCCCACCATTATGCCCAGGACCTATAAAAATAGTTATTCCATACTTTAGAAGAGGTTTTCTTTTAAAGAGCCATCTACTAATTTGAATACCAGCTTTTTCCATCAATGCTTCTTGAGGCATTCCATCAGAAAACATTTCTTTCTCTAACATCAACATTTGCTTTGAATCAACAATTAAATGTTTAGAGTCAATTGTTGGCCATACAATTTCGTTCATAATGAATACAAAGCAATTGAAGTACTGTTCAAAATTTAAACTTCCATGTTAAAGACACAAAAGGATAAAAAATTAGAGAACTTTTTTTCTTCTAATAATAAAACTAAAAAGAAGAAGAATATTATTGTAGGTCTTTCTGGTGGCGTAGATAGTTCCCTTTCAGCTGCTCTTCTTGTAGAAAGAGGCTGGAATGTTGAGGGACTAACTCTTTGGCTAATAAAAGGACAAGGCTCCTGTTGTTCTGAAGGATTAGTAGATGCTGCTGGCCTTTGTGATGATTTAGGAATTGATCATAAAATAATAGACTCAAGAGAAATTTTCGAAAGAGAGGTAATTAAAAAAACTACTGAAAGCTATGAGAAAGGATTCACTCCTCTTCCATGTTCGATGTGCAACAAGAATGTGAAGTTTGAAGAGATGCTTAATTACGCAATAAGCAAAAAAGACTTTACTCATATCGCTACCGGACATTACGCAAGGATAAAAAAATCATCTTATGCAGAAAAACTTGATTGTAAGAGCTTTGTATTTAAAGACTTCCTTCTTCTCAGAGGTGCTGACGAAAACAAAGATCAAAGTTATTTTCTTTATTCTCTTTCTCAAGAAGTACTCAGCAGATTAGAATTTCCTCTTGGTGAAATGAAAAAAGAACAAACAAGAAGGGAAGCCCTTAGATTAGGCCTTAGAACTGCTCAAAAACCAGAAAGTCAAGATTTATGTTTAGTTGAGCATTATGGATCAATGCAGAGATTTATCGACAAACATATAGAACCCAAAGAAGGAGAAATTGTACATGTTAATGGGAAAGTCCTGGGGAGGCACAATGGTATTCAGCACTTTACAGTAGGTCAAAGAAAAGGTTTAGGCATCGCTTGGCAGGAACCATTATATGTAAAAAGTTTAGACAGGGATAAAAACATAGTTTATGTAGCAGATAAAAATGATCTATTTAATAGAGAAGCAATAATTAGAAAGGTTAACTGGGTTTCAATCGAAGAACCTAAACAAGAGATAGAAGTAGAAGCACAAATTAGATATAGAAGTCGTCCAGTAAGAGGGACTTTAATACCTTTGAAAAATTTAAAAAATCCAACTACAACCTTTAAATTAATTTTTGAAGAAAGTCAAAGTTCGGTAACACCCGGACAAGCTGCAGTTTTTTATAAAGGAGAAATTTTATTAGGTGGCGGATTAATTAGTTTTCCAAAAGAAATTTAATCCCATAAAAAATATAAATAATAACAAAATAGGTTTATCTCCAAATTTTGTATAGAAGGTCTTGTCGTCTGAAAAATTAGGGAAAACGACTTTATTTTGCTCCACATTTAAATTTAGAAGTTGAATTATTTTCCCATCATCTTTAATTAAGCCCGAAGGACCAGTGTTTGATACAAGTAGATTATCTTTTTTATTTTCAATACTTCTCAATCTTGCCAAAGACAGGAGCTGATTATAAAGCTTAGTTGGATAGGGATCTAAATTTGCTGCAGTTATTATTAATTTTGCACCGCTATTAATAGCCTTTCTTATTTTCAATCCATCACTAATTTCATAACAAATAGCCACTGCTAGCGGTTGTGTAAATTTAGGATCAAAAAATCTTGAATCAGAGCCAGGTTGAATTCCTCCTACTGCAGATAATCCTCTTGAAAAACTATTTAGAAATCTAGGAATTTTTTCACCTAGTGGAACAAGTCTATTTTTATCAATAAATGTGGTAGAAGATTTATCTCCAATTTGAAATCCAAGTAAAGAACTTCTTAACTCATTATTAGAATTTCTGAAACCTCCTGCCAAGGTATTAACCTTAAAGCCTTGAGATAAATAAAAATTACTATACAGAGTCCCTTCAGGAGCAACGAGAAGTTCTACTTTATTGGCTAAAGCATACTTTTTAGCAATAGATAGTTTTTCTTTAATAAATTCATCATCTTTTTTTAATTTTTCTCTTGTTGGGAAGTTGGTTTGCCAAATAGCCACAGGATATTCATAATTTCTTTTATTTGGAGTTGTTAATCCCCCAAATAGATGTAAGAAAAAAATAATAAAAAGTCCATAAATAAATATTTTTTTAAAATGAAGTTTTCTTCTCCATCTACCGTGACTAAAAAATATCCAAAATCCAATCAATAATTGTAATACGCATAAACCACTTGCCCCAATCCACCTTGCCAAACCAGCAAGATAAATATCACCTGGGACAAGACTCTCGCCTAAACCTATCCAAAAAAAAGGCGTTTGAGAAAGTATCAATTCACCAATCCCCCAAGTCAAAGATAAAAAAAATACTTTTAGAGTTAAGGGTAATATTTTTATTTTAAAAACATCCTCTTTCCAGAGAATAATTTCAACTAACAAACCCCAAAAATAAACTAATAACCCACCCAGAAAAGCACAAAATAATAATATTGAAATGGTGATTATTAAACTTGCAAGCCATGAAAAACCTAGCCATGTTAATGGATGAAGATCATAAAGCCAAGAATGACTTATCAAGATAAAGAAAAAACCCCAACAAAAATTTGCTATTCTCCTTTCACTTCCCTTCCATAAAATAAATAATGACATCGGCATAAAAATCAGCCAAAGATGGGTTGCAACAGAAATGCCTCCTAAGATGCCACCTAGACATGGGTAAAAATATTGCTTTAAACTTTTAACCTGAGTTGGGATTAACAATCTAAAATTTCAAATTAAATTTAAAATCACCCATTTATTGTACCTTTATTCTGTAGTATTAGTTTTAGTAACTTTCAAAATCTAGGTGAAAGAAGTCTTTATCAGTTTTGCAGTTTTTGTTTTTTGTGTTTCATTAACTATTTTCAGTCAATTCAATTCACCTCAAGTTGTTAATGCTGCTGAATCAGAAAATCAATTAATTCAACAAAAGCCTCTTGCAAAATCATCAAATATTTCAAATAATAATTTATTTGAACTAGACCCATCAGATCCAAATCCTATACTTTTCGCTATGGCAGAAGAAACACCATCAAACAGCAATTCAAGGACTACAGAAAGTGGTCTAATTATTGCAGATATCGTAAATGGGGAAGGAGATGAAGCTAGTGCTGGGCAAACAGTTACAGTAAATTACACAGGAACTTTAGAAGACGGGACACAATTTGATACCAGTATCGGAAGAGCTCCATTCAGCTTTCCCTTGGGTGCTGGACGAGTAATAAAAGGTTGGGATGAAGGCGTAGCAGGCATGAAAGTTGGAGGTAAAAGAAAATTGACAATACCTCCGGAACTTGGATACGGATCGAGAGGAGCAGGAAATGTAATACCTGCTAATGCGACTTTAATATTTGAAGTTGAATTATTAAAAGTCAATTAAATTAAATTGAGTAAGAAAAATATCTAAGACTTTTCAATTTAGTTAATCTCCAAGTATTATATAAACAACATCAAATATTTGAAATGTTAAGTAAATTCATCAATTCTTTTCTAAATAAAAAATCCACAATTACAGCCCATGCTCACTGTGACGGTCCTTGTGGTGTTTACGACCCAGCATCTACGAGAGTTGCAGCTGAAGCAGTTTTATCAATGACAAAAAAACTTATTGCTTTAGAAGCTCCTTCTAGTACTGATTCAGCAGAGTGGGCTGCATACAGTAATACATTTTCTAGATATGTCGCAGTTAAAGAAGAGCAAGCAAAAGAAACAAAGAAAGAAATTCTAATCTTATGGACAGATTACTTTAAACCGGTTCACTTAGAAACTTATCCTGACTTACATGAAACCATTTGGAAGGCGGCCAAATTATGCAGTGCGTGCAAAGTTAATATTGACATAGCTCAAGCTGAAGAACTCATGAGTTATGTAGAAAAGATTCATAGTATTTTCTGGGCTTCAAAGGGAAGATCAGACGCTTTTGTAAAAGCTAGTTAACCAGAATTATTTACAAAAGTTTTTTTGATTTTATTTTATTTTTTTTAGGTTTAAGAAAAATTGCCATTATTAGTGGCGAATCGATGTTACCTTACCTAAAGGAAGGAGATATTGTATTTTTTAGAAAATATAAAAAGAATAAATCAATACTTAAAAATCGACAAATAGTTATATTTAATCATCCACTAAAAAATAAAAACCTAATAAAAAGAATAAGCTCAGTAAATCAAAATAATATAGAAGTTATTGGCGACAATATTAGATTTAGCGAAGATAGTAGTAAATTTGGATTAATCAATAATGAAAAAATAATTGGGATTGTCACGTCTAAATTAATTATTCCAAAATTAAAAAATTTTTTAATTCAAAAAAACAGAAGCACTTCTTTGAAGCCAAAATAATCCCAAAGAAAAGGAAAGCCCTCCTGCTACAGCTATTAATCTTTTGATAAATTTTTGACTTGCTTTAAAGGTGGTGAAAGATATTAAACAAGTAAAAAGATTCATACTTAATAGTGAACCAATCAAATATGAAATCAAATATAAGCAAGCGCTTGTTAAAGGTAGTGCTAAAGCAGGAAGAACTGCAAGAAAATGTGAACCTCCAGCTATACCATGTAGCAAGCCTAAACCAGTCAAAGCATGTGAGTGTTTATTATTATTTTTTTGTTCCTTAACATGAAAGTGAAAGTGACGATGGGCAATTCCATTCTCATGCTTATGGGAATGGGAGTGGATACTTAATTGAAAAGAATTTTTTATAGCAAATAGTCCAACAATTAAAAGAGAAATTCCAACGAGGAATTCGGCAATATTAGAAAATTTGTTTAATGGCGCAATATCCTTAATAAAAATCGCTAGAAAAGATAGCAAGAGGACACCTGAAGAATGTCCTAAGCTCCATGAGAAACTATTTTTAAGAGCTTTTTGGGGATTATTAATCGCTGCTGGTACCATTGAGATTAGATGATCAGCGCCACTTACTACATGCACAAATCCTGCAACTATACCTGTTAAAATTACAGCCTGCATATATATTCAGTACACTCTATTTATTCAATTTTATAGCACGATTTGAAGTCATTATTAAATTGAGTTAAATAATTTCTTGAACGATTGTTCAATATCAGTTTCTCTCATAAAAGTTTCACCAATTAATACTCCCTTGATTCCAATAGATCTAAGCGATTCTAAATCTTCGGCAGAATTAATTCCAGATTCACTTATGGGAATAATATTTTGTTTTAAAAATATATCTGCATATGTATTCATCAATTCTACTGATATTTTTAAATCCGTTTTAAAAGTCTTTAAGTCCCTATTATTTATTCCAATCAAATTAAAAGATTTTAACTTTAGAATCCTTTCTAATTCATAAGAGTTATGGACTTCAACAAGAACACTCATCTTTAAATTATAAGCAATTTTCTTTAAATAAATTAAATCGTCATCACTTAAAATCGCAGCGATTAATAATATTGCATCAGCACCAGATACCCTTGCTTTATAAATCTGATAAGCAGAAATAATAAAATCTTTGCAGAGTAGAGGAAGATTAGTTGATCTCCTTACATTTTCGAGTATTTCATAACTACCTTTAAAAAACCTTTTATCGGTTAGTACTGAGATACATGATGCACCTAATCCTTCATAACAAATTGCTATGTTTTCGGGGTTAAAATCTTTTCTAATAACTCCTTTACTCGGACTAGCTTTTTTTATTTCAGCAATAACTCCTGGTTTTATTTTTGACTCCAAGATATTTTTGTAAAAATCTTTGGGAGTAGGAAGTTTTTCAATCTTTTTGATTAGATCTTCTAAAGAGACTATTTTTTTAAAATTCTTAATTTCAATATCCTTGTGCCATACAATTTCTTCCAGAATGTTTTTTGCTTGTGCTTCTCTATGAGGTACAGCATATTCTAAATTTTCTACCCTTACTGTTGGATTTGGTGGCCTGCGTCTTATCTCCATTAATTTAGATATTATTTTATTTGAGAAGCCGCTTGTTTATATGCGACCTCAACTACTTCGCTAAGAGTAGGATGAGTATGAACTTCTTTAGATAATTCAATTACATCTTGGTTCCTTGAAATAGCATTCGAAATTTCTTGAATTAAATCAGCTGCATGTAACCCAAAAATATGAGCACCTAGTACTTTCCCATTATCTTTATTAAAAATCAACTTTAGCAATCCATCACTCTCCAATTCAGCCAATGCTTTTGAATTAGCCTTAAAGAAACTTTTGACAACTCCCAAAGTGAAATTTTCTTTTGAAGATATCTCTTTAGCTTCAACTTCAGAAAGACCAACTGAACTTATCTCTGGGTGAGTAAAGGTTGCTGCTGGGATACTTTTATAGTTAATTTCGACATTACCACCGCAAATATTATCAACAGCAATAGTACCCTGCGCTGCAGCTGTATGGGCAAGCATTAGTTTGCCTGTTACATCTCCAACAGCCCAAATGTTAGGTATTATTTCATCACCATTCTTAACTCTCATTTGATCATCTACAGGAATGAAACCTTTTACTGTTTCGATACCAACCGACTCAAGATTTAAGTTATTACTATTAGGACTTCTGCCAGTTGCAACAAGTACAGCGTCAACTTCTAAAATTTCAACAACTTCCTTAGATTTTGCATCCGTCAGTTCTATTTTTACAGGGCATCCAGGTGTTATTTTTGTCGCAAAGACATTTGATTTTGTGTCTATATCTCTTGCTTGAATAAGATTCTTCTTAGCAATTTTAGTGATGTCTGGATCAAATGTTGGCATGATATTCTCCAAAGCCTCGATCATGGTAACTTCACAACCAAGCGCGGTATAAACATCTGCAAATTCTAGTCCTATATATCCGCTTCCAATAATTGCTATCCATCTTGGAAGCCACTCAAGTTTAACCGCATCATCGCTAGTAAATACGGTCCTATTATCCAAAGTTATTCCGCGGGGCACAAAAGGAGAAGAGCCTGTTGCTATAACAATGTTCTTACATGTGAAAATTTTATGAATTCCGTTTTTATCTCTTACACCTACTTTTTGATTTCCTTCAATTCTTCCAATGCCCAAAATAATTTCAACTCCACTCCTTTTAAGAGTTTTTGTCAAATTTTCTCTAACATTTAAAACTAAATTATTTGCATGATCTGCAATTTTTGATCTCTCGAACCTTACTGGTGAAGCATGTATACCAAATTTAGCTAAATGTTCATAATTAGCTATTTCTCTAACTTTTCCACTTGCAGCCAAAAGAGCTTTAGATGGAACACAACCCTTGTTAACACAAGTGCCTCCCATATCAGAAGATTCTACTATTGCGACTTTCAGTCCCTTACCAGCAGCATGTTTAGCGGCATCAAAACCTCCATATCCTGCTCCTATTACGATTAAATCAAAATCAAAACTTGAATCAGTCACTTTTTATTTATTTATTTAGAGGTGTATGCGACTCTTTTTCGTTCTAGTAATAACGGAACTGCAACACAAGCCACATTTAATGATTCTACAATCTCACTATGCGGAATTGTAATTGTTTCATTAAAAGCTTCTTGAATTTTTTTATGAATACCTTGACCTTCATTACCCAAAATTAATGCGGTACTTCTAGACCAATCAACTTCCCAGTAAGGTTTTGAAGGCTTTTTTGAACTCTCATTATGGCTACTAGTAGAGAAAATCTTAAATCCTACATTTGATAATTCAGATAAAGACTTAAGTAAAGAATTTAATATTTCTTCTTCAATTCCATCAAATCTTAAAAATGGCAGATGAAAAACTGCACCTGAGGATGCTCTTAATACCTTTTGGCCTAATGGGTGAGCACCTCCAGCTAAAAAAATTGCATTAACACCTGCAGCTAAAGCTGTTCTAAATAGATTACCCATATTCCCGGGATCTTGAATTCTGTCGAGAACAAGAACAAAATCATCTTTTCTATTAAATTGATAATTAGGTATTGCTGAAATCTCTACTAAAGCTGCTATCCCATCTGGATTAATTGTTGAAATCGCAGATGCCAAGACTTCCTCTGAGACAATATTTATTAGTGACTCATGAAATTTTTTGCTTAGATTTTGATTCTTTCTTAGCCATTTTTCGGTAACTAAAATCTTAGATGGATTTTTTCCAGACTTCAGCAATTCTTCAATAAGATGTGTACCCTCTATGCAAAAAAAGTCTTCATCTTTTGGAGATGATCCTCTTTTAAATGATCTAAATCTTTTAACTAGATTATTGTTTTTACTAGTTATTTTTAAAAAAGTATTTTCTATGAGTAATTTTAAAAATTTGTTATCAACTATATTTTAATTACATAAATATTTTGATCAATTATTTATTAAATTTTTATTTCCCAAGAAATCAAAAAATACATTTTTTCACTTTTAAATAATATTCATGACGTTACATAGGGTGGACTTAATATTATTAGTTTGTCATGATGAATTTAATAAATTAAGTCTTAATGATTTGCGGAAGCAAAACGAAGTCATATCTTAAATCGCAAAATTTAAAGATTCTTGGCCAAGGCAAGTTAAATGGAATAGTTGAAATAAGTGGTGCGAAAAATTCCGCCTTAGTTTTATTAGCCTCATCATTACTAACTAATGAAAAAATAATCCTTGAAAATGTACCTTTTCTCACTGATATTGAAAAGATGGGGAATATCTTAAAGAATTTAGGAGTGAATTTAGTTCGTAAAAACCACCAACTAGAGATAGATCCAACAACTATTGCGATTAAAGAACTTCCATATGAACTTGTTAAAGGATTAAGAGCTAGTTTTTTTTGTATAGGTGCACTATTAACTAAATTTGGAGAAGCTCAAGTACCGTTACCAGGTGGATGCAATATTGGTTCAAGGCCAATAGATGAGCACATTAATGGGCTAATCGCATTAGGAGCAGACATTATTATTGAAGAGGGAATTGTAAAGGCAAAAACAAGGGGAAACAAAAATAGACTTCATGGCACTCACATTAAATTAAATTGTCCAAGTGTAGGTGCGACTGAAACTCTAATAATGGCAGCATCTTTAGCCGAAGGAAGAACTACTATTGAAAATGCTGCTAGAGAGCCAGAAGTTCAGGATTTATGCCAAATGCTTAATAAAATGGGGGCAAAAATTTATGACTCCGGTAAAGAAACAATTATTATTGATGGTGTTAATAAGCTTGGCGGATGTACCCATAAAGTAATTCCAGACCGAATAGAAGCTGGAACTTTTCTAATAGCTGCTGCTGCAACTTCCTCTTCAATAACAATTTCTCCAGTAATCCCTCATCATCTTGAAGCTGTTACTAATAAGCTTCAAGAGAGTGGGAGTAAAATTACGATTAAAGGTAATTCTATTTCTATTAAGAGTAAAGAGATTAAAGGAGTAGATATTGAAACAGCTCCTTTTCCAGGCTTTCCTACTGATTTGCAGGCACCATTTACAGCTCTAATGACAATCGCAAATGGTGAATCAAAGATAACTGAAACAATTTTCGAAAACAGAATGAATCATATTTATTTACTTAATGCAATGGGCGCACGCATAAAACTAAACAAAAACGTAGCTCACATCAAAGGTGTTAAATCAATTAAAGGGATGAATCTAGTTGGCTCAGATTTAAGGTCATCAGCTGCATTAATAATTGCAGGAATCATCGCAAAAGGTAGTAGTAAGATCTATGGATTAGAACATTTAGATAGAGGATACGAAAATTTTGAATTAAAACTAAAAAATTTAGGTGTAAAAATAATTAGAGAGGTCAGTAAAAATACTTTAGAGGAGCATGGATATAAAATTTCACCAAAATCTGAAAATCTTTCAAAATTAGAAGCAGCTTAATCTTTTTTCAAAATTTTTATACTAATAAAGTTGATTCAAACGTAAGCAATATTGATTAATGAAATACAACCCAAAAATAAAAAAAACAAAACTAAAAAGCGATTAGACCAAATTTTATTTAAACCATTAAATTTGAATTCGCTCATGCCCAAGTTCCGCTACTAGATCCGAATGTTGTAAGTATAGTCACTGCAATAAAAAGATAAGGGACAAACTTAAAGGATAATTTTTTAGCTTGAGTTTTTGACATTTGATTTTTTATAAAATATAACACAATATTACTAATCATGAAGCTATCTTCTTTTAAAAAAGACTTTAAAGCGTATTTAATCGCAAAAATGTATCATAAATGTTTAAATTTTCTTTTTTTACCTTATTTCTTGTCAGCAAATGCAATAAATAATTCTATGTTTTTATCGAAAAGATTAACTATTAACAAACATTTTCTTGATAACTGTTCCTTGACCAAAAAAATAGTCAATAAGTTGATTTTTGTTATAATATAAAAGTTCATTTTTTCATAAGCCTTGGGAGCGTGGTGGAATTGGTAGACGCACCGCACTCAAAATGCGGCACCTTCGGGTATGTCGGTTCAAGTCCGACCGCTCCCACTTTGATGAATACATATAGTCGATTCGATATATCTTTCAAAAAAGGAAAAGGTTGTTGGCTATGGGATAAAACAGGTAAAAAATATCTTGATGCAGTAGCTGGTATAGCAACATGTAGTCTTGGACATAGCGACAGAGTTTTAAGAAGAAGGTTATCAACTCAACTAAAAAAGATTCAGCACATATCTAATCTATACAACATTGAAGAACAAGAACAATTAAGCAGAACTTTAACGAATATGAGTTGTGCTAAGAGCGTCTTCTTCTGTAATAGTGGTGCGGAAGCAAATGAATCAGCAATTAAATTAATTAAAAAATATGGTAATACAACAAATAAAGGTAAAGAATCAATTATTCTCGCAGCAGAATCCAGTTTTCATGGAAGGACACTTGCAGCCTTGAGTGCCACTGGACAGCCCAAATATCAAAAAGGTTTCGAACCAATGATTCAAGGGTTCAAATTTTTTAAATTTAACAATTTTGATTCGGTAAAAAAATTATTTGAAGAGTGCGAAAATAATGATCAAAAAATTTCCGGCGTTTTAATTGAACCAATACAAGGAGAAGGCGGCGTAATTCCCGGAAGTAAAATATTTTTTAAAAGCTTGAGAGAAATATGTGATAAATATAATTCTCTTCTCATTTTAGATGAGGTCCAAAGTGGAGTAGGTCGAACTGGAAAAATGTGGGGTTATGAGAATTTAGGAATTGAACCTGATGGATTCACCCTTGCGAAAGGATTAGGCGGAGGTCATGCAATTGGAGCATTATTGGTAAAAGAAAAAGCCAACATTTTTTTTCCAGGAGATCACGCAAGCACCTTTGGAGGGAACCCATTCGCCTGTAAAGCTGCCTTAACTGTATTAGAAGAAATAAATAGAAGAAATATTATCAATAATGTTTGTCTAAGAGGGGAACAATTAAGTGCTGGGTTTGAAGAATTGTCAAAAAAATTTCCAAATATTATTAGCGGTAAAAGAGGTTTAGGTTTAATACAAGGTCTTGTGATCAATGATGATTATGCTGATGCAAAAAATATTACATTGAAAGCTTTTGATAAAGGATTACTGGTAGTTCCTGCAGGAGGAAATGTTGTAAGGATTGTCCCACCATTAGTTATATCTCGAAGAGAAATTAATATTCTTTTGGATAAGCTAAATTCAATTTTTGAAGAGTTATAGCAATTTAAATTTTGAAAAATTCAAATTTAAAAATTTTTGAATTATTGTCTCCAAAATATGAAAGGGATAATATCAATTTAGGTTTATCAAGAATCAAAAAAGCAATTCAAGAACTTGGTAATCCTTGCAAGAATATCCCTGCGATACAGATTATTGGAACCAATGGGAAAGGATCAATCGCGGCATATTTAGAAAGTATACTTTTTGAAGCTAAAAGGAATTTCGGTGTAACGACATCTCCTCATCTTTTGGATGTATGCGAGAGGATAAGAGTTAATAAAAAAAATATTAATAAAACTGATTTTGAAAAAATCTATAGACTAATAGAAAAAAATTTTTCAACATTTGAATTAACTCCTTTTGAAAAAATCATTTGCTGCGCACTAAATTTTTTTGACAATAAAAAAGTTGAATTACTCATTCTTGAAGCAGGCTTAGGGGGACGATTAGACGCGACAACAGCCCATAAATCTAGACCAATCATTGCTATTGGGAATATTGGTTTAGACCATAAAGAATTTCTTGGAGATACTATTGAAAAAATTGCCGAAGAAAAATTAGCAGTTATTGAAAAAAACTCAATTGTCATCTCATGCAATCAAAATAGTCAAGTTGAAAATTTAATAAACAAAAAAGTTAAAGAGGTAGGAGCAGAAATTATTTGGAAAGATTCAATTTCAAAAAGCTATGAGCTTGGATTAAAAGGTATTTTCCAAAAGCAAAATGCCTCAGTAGCTGTTGGAGCAATTGATGCGCTGAATAAGTTGGGTTTTAAGATTAAAGAAAAAGACATATCTGCAGGTCTTAAAAAGACATCTTGGAAAGGAAGGCTAGAAATAATAAATTATTTGAACAAAGAAATTCTTGTAGATTGTGCGCATAATTATCCTGCTGCAAAAGCACTATCTCATGAGCGAAGCAATTGGGATAATGAAGATAAAGGGATTTATTGGATTTTAGGTGTCCAAAGACAAAAAGATATTTACGCAATATTAAAAACACTTCTAAAGAAAAATGATCACTTATTACTTGTACCAGTTCCAAACCAACCTAGTTGGCAATTAAACGATCTCTCTCAAATTAAAGAAATTGATCTTCAAAAAACAATTGAATTTAAAACATTTGAACTTGCCATTGAGTATTTATTTTCCCTAAAAAAATGGCCACCTAATAATCCTGTTCTAACAGGTTCTATTTTTTTAGTTGCAGAATTTATTAAATTTTCAAATAAACAGAAATCTTAAATATTAAATTTTTCCTTTACTTCCCAACCTTCCAATTTTCCTGGATTTAAAAGCCCTTTAGGATCAAATTTTAATTTCGCTTTTACTTGATCTGCATCCACCACTCCGAGACCTCCGGCTTCGACAGTTAAAACATGGGGATTAAAAATAAACGCACCAAGTTTCTTACAATCTTCCATTATTTCATTTAATTCATCTATCCCATTCCACCTTAATACAGGCAAAGCCGCTAATCGCGGTGACCCTTGTTGAGAAACTGCCTCTAAATGCCAAAGAACTTTTCTACCCCATTTTTTTCTCAAAAAATTAATCATTTCTAGCTCATTATTAAGCGGCAAAAGCATCTGTAAATAAGTCCAATTTTTATCCCTAGACCTCATATGAAGAGTTGTATGATTCCATACGACTTCAGAAATTCCATTAACGAGTTTTTCTTCTTCCCCGAGGAGGGTAAATTCAACTTTGAATTTTTTACAAATCAACTCGATCGTTTTCGTTCCTCCAAGAGTAGATTGAATTAATATCTTGTGACTTCTAGAATCACTTTGAAACCATTTTGGCATTTGATCTACAATTTCATCTTCAAGAATTGCTCCTAGTTTCAGCTCAATTGCGGCGCTTGTAAGAGTTTTTAATATTTCTATTGTTTTTTCAAATTCAATACAGTCGATAACTATTGCATACCACTTACGTTTGATATCAGTAGCAAGTAATAAAGAAGTAATTATTCCATTAGTCCCATAAGCATGATTAAGAGGTTCTGATTCTTCAGCATCAAATTTTAATAAATCAGGTTTTTCATTAATAGTCACTGCCTCTAAACCAATAAGGTTGCCTGGATCTCTTAAAAATCCCCACCTAATGGACCCAATACCTCCTGACCCGCCTGCAATAAAGCCTCCAATTGTAGCGGTTTTCCAAGTACTAGGAAGCAACCTTAATTCCCTTCCATATTTTTCTAATTGTTTATTCAAATCTCCCATGACACATCCAGACTGTGCTTTCACAAAACCTGTATCTGGATCAAATTCTTCTAGCTTATTAAAGAGATTCATATGCATTACAACTCCTTTAAACAATGGAACAGCTTGTCCATAATTGCCTGTTCCTGAACCCCTTAAAGTAAGTGGGATAGAAAATTCCCAACAAATTTTTGCTACTTTCTTCACAGCGTTATGATCACTAGGTCTTACCACCAAATCAGCGATACATTCGTCTAATCTTTCATTAAGGATTGGAGAGTAATTATAAAAATCTTTTGAAAGTCTTTTTACGTCGGATTGGCTTTCAATAATCTCTAAGTTTTTGACTTCCCTAAATTTGTCTAAAAATTTAAGACTATTTGATGTCATTAATAAAATTTCTTATGTTTTATATAAATTAGTCGATTAGCAATATAAATCGCCTTTTATATATACTTTTCTCTTTAAAGTAGTCGAAAAAACATCTGCCCATCTTTGTGCATCTGTAATTACAAAGTCAGCAGGGCATCCCTCTTTAATTAAACCATCCCATTTTAAATTTAATAATCTGCTTGGAGCTAAAAAAATAGAAGATA
Organism: uncultured Prochlorococcus sp.; assembly: GCA_902520485.1. Classification (GTDB taxonomy): domain Bacteria; phylum Cyanobacteriota; class Cyanobacteriia; order PCC-6307; family Cyanobiaceae; genus Prochlorococcus_A. The sequence goes on from CABYNZ010000003.1 coordinate 44,096, forward strand.
GAGTCATTCTCTCCCAGGGATTTAGTTGAAGCATTGGTATCGAGCAAGACATCATATAAAAAGGATCAAAATTACCAAATGGGTACCAAGGGTCTTGAACATTATCACTACCCAGAGATACATCCACATGTGATTTTTGTAATTGCTTTAATGGCGCAACTGGTCTTTTTAATGATGTAGTTTTATTACTTCGATTGAGCAGCCAAAAATTTGTTAGGGGTAAAGCAATAACCTTAATATTTTTCTCAGCCATTTTTTCTCCTAAAGTTAAAATCTCTCTATGACTTAGAGAAATAAGACTACTCAAATGACTACAAGTGATCGGAATACTATTAATTTTTAAATTTTCAATTGTTTCTAACAAAACTTTTATTCCTGCTCCAGGCTCAATAATTGACTCATCTATATGCAAATCAATTTCTAATTTATATTTACTCGCAAGAAGAAGCATCTTTGCAAGAAATTTACTTGTATTTTTTTTGTTGAAAGGGGGTACAATAACACCTCCTAAAATGCCTCCATTAGAGGAAAATATTTTTGCCAACTCTTCTCCATTAGAAGTATCCCAAAATTCCAATGGAGCTAGAGCAACGAATTGTAAAGTCAAATCAGATGAAAATTTTTTTTGTAATTTAAAAAGTTCAATCCAAATATCAATAGATTGGCTTTTGTATGTATCAATATGACTTCTAATAGCTCGGTATCCGTTTTTTATGGCAAGTTTTAATGATTTCTCAACTCTTTCAAGAACCTTATCTGTAGTTCTAGTTTTATGTTCTTCAAGATTTACTGATAATGCTCCTCCATAGTTTGATTCCAGATTAGGAAAGTCTGCCCATGTAAATGATTTATCAAAATGCGAATGCGTTTCAACAAATCTTGGGAATAAAATATTTTTTGGTTTTATAACTTTATTTTCTGAAGGTTTTAACTCAGAAACAAATCCATCCTCCCAACTAATGGAAACTGAACATAAATCCTCTACATCGATAATGAGGTTACCTATATCTTCTATTAAACAAAGGCTTCTTGGAATAAGAACCTCAGCTGTGCCGGAATTACTCAAATTTTTAAATTTTCTTTTATTTTAGATCATAAGAAAACTTTACTGAATTAGAAAATAATTCAAATTTCGCTAAAAGATAAAAATAATTATGAAAAATTACCCTCGGGTTGGTAAATTTATAAATGTGAGGCGGGCGTCGCCAAGTGGTTAAGGCAGCGGCTTGTGGCGCCGCTATTCGGGGGTTCGAATCCCCTCGCTCGCCCTCAAAAATATTGCAGCAAAATTATTTAACTTGTAATTTTGAATTAAATAATCATAAAAAATTCCTAGCAAAGTGCTAACAAAAACAAAATCATACGAAAAAAAATCTCAAAAGAATTCAACTACTGGCAGTTATTGGATAACCACATTTGGATGCCAAATGAACAAGGCTGATTCTGAGAGAATGGCTGGGACATTAGAGAAGATGGGATATACCAGAGCAGATAATGAATTAAATGCCGATTTAGTCTTGTACAATACATGCACAATCAGAGATAATGCGGAGCAAAAAGTTTATAGCTTTCTAGGAAGACAAGCAAAAAGAAAGCATAAAACACCTAACTTAAAACTTGTTGTTGCAGGTTGCCTTGCGCAACAAGAGGGAGAATCCTTATTGAGAAGAGTCCCAGAACTTGATCTGGTTATGGGACCCCAACAAGTAAATAATCTTGAGAATCTTTTGGGGAAAGTTGATTTAGGAAATCAAGTTGCTGCCACAGAAGAAACCTTCATTTCTGAAGACATAACAAGTGCCAGAAGAGAAAGCTCTATTTGTGGCTGGGTGAATATCATTTATGGATGTAATGAAAGATGTTCATATTGTGTCGTACCATCTGTAAGAGGAAAGGAGCAATCAAGATATCCAAATGCGATAAAAAGTGAGATCCAAAAATTAGCTGATGATAATTTTAAAGAAATTACTCTTTTGGGTCAGAACATTGATGCTTATGGTAGAGACCTTCCAGGAACTACAAAAGAGGGCAGAAAAGAGAATACACTAACAGATCTTTTATATTATATTCACGATGTTAAAGGAATTCGCAGAATAAGATTTGCTACTAGTCATCCAAGATATTTTTCAAAAAGGTTGATTCAAGCTTGTTATGAGCTTGATAAAGTCTGTGAACATTTCCATATTCCCTTCCAAAGCGGAAATGATGAAATCTTAAAACAAATGTCAAGAGGATATTCTATTAAAAAGTATAAAAATATTATCGAGAACATAAGGTCATTAATGCCAGATGCATCAATCACTGCTGACGCAATAGTTGCTTTCCCAGGAGAAACCGAACAACAATATCAAGATACATTAAAGCTAATATCAGAAATTGGTTTTGATCAAGTTAATACGGCAGCATATTCTCCAAGACCAAATACGCCTGCAGCAGTTTGGTCGAATCAACTTTCTGAAGTGGTAAAAAAAGCTAGATTACAAGAAATTAATAATTTAGTCGAAAAAACTGCTAGGAGCAGAAATCAAAGATACATCAACAATATTCAAAGCGTTTTAATTGAGGGTTTAAATCCAAAAAATTCCTCGCAAATTATGGGTAGAACTAGAACAAATAGATTAACTTTTGTTGAGATTCCCAAAAACATTAATTTTAATTTTTCATTGGGAGATGAGATAGATGTCAAAATAAATGAAGCAAGACCTTTTTCTTTAACGGGCGAACTTTATTTATAATCTTTAAATGATAGAGGGGCAAAAAAAATGTATTGGTTTAATATTTGGTGGTAATTCCAATGAACATGAAGTATCGATATCCTCTGCAAAAACAGTTTTTCAAGCATTTAATTCAGAAATAAACAAAGAACGCTTTACAGTTAAACCCTTTTACATAAACAAATATGGAGATTGGCTTGATAGTCATCTCTCAGAAAAGATACTAATTGGCGGAATTAAAAAGAATAAAACAAATAAACAAGAAACTTTTAATCAGAAAAAAATTAACTTCCTTGACGGAATTGAATTTCAAAATATTGATGTTTGGTTTCCTCTTTTACATGGATTTAATGGTGAAGATGGATCAATTCATGGCTTACTTAGATTTACAAAGAAACCTTTAGTCGGATGTGGAATTATTGGTTCTGCACTTGGAATGGATAAAATATTGATGAAAACAATTTTCTCCTATCTTAAACTTCCACAAGTTAATTATCTAGTTTTTCAAAATGAAGATCTCAACGATAAGCAAATAAAAAATAAAATAGTCAATGAAATTTTAAAAAAATTAAAATTTCCTATTTTTGTTAAACCATCGAACTCTGGATCATCTCTTGGCATCTCCAAAGTCAAAAATGAATCAGAAATATTACAAGCATTAGAGAAGGCTCGGAAAATAGATCCAAGAATTTTAATAGAGGAAGGTTTAGAGGTAAGGGAGATTGAATGCGGAATAATTGGGAATTCAAAACTCTTAACCTCTGAGATAGGCGAGGTAAATTACGAAAGTGATTGGTATGATTACGATTCAAAATATCACTCAAATAATAAAATAATTATCCCAGCCGAAATAGATTCTAAAATCAAAAAAGAAATTAAAGAAATTGCTATTAAAAGTTGTAGAGCACTAAATATTTTCGGTTTTGCAAGAGTAGATTTCTTTTTAGAAAAATCTTCAAATAAAATTTTACTAAATGAAATAAATACAATTCCTGGTTTTACAAAAAACAGTATGTTTCCAATGCTTTGGGAAGCTTCAGGTTTAAAAATTGAACAACTTGTGGCTAAACTGGTAGATATATCTTTAGATTTGTAATTTAAATCAAATGTTGCATGGACTACTTTGGTTACCATTACTTTTAATCTTCATTTTATTAACTGCACTTGGATGGTTAGAAAGAAGAAGGCAAAATCTTTTTAGAAGTTGGGCTAGTGATTCTGAACTTTGCAAGTTGGATAGTTCAGGTGCAGCTTCTTTAAAAAATGGGGAGTTAAAGTGGAGCGCATTTGAAGCTGGTAAATTTGAAGAAAAAGATTGTTTTACGATCAAGAAACTGGAATTAGTTGAATTAATGGCACTAACTTCAGGTGAAGCTCCTCTAACAAATGAATCTCAAGGTAAGTGCAGGTTGAGATTAGTGGGGGATGGGAAAGAGATGGATGTACCATTTTCAGATGCAGAGCAAGCGAGAGAATGGATGGACCAACTAATGGAAAAAGCTCGATGTGATTTGTGAAAAACAAAAAAGTAATCAAAAATAGAAGCTTTTTTTTTCTAATTTCATTTTTATTTTTAACAAGCTTATTAAGTATAAAAACACTCAAAAAAGTTGATCCTCAGGACATTAGGATTGCTGGTAGTGGATTATTTTCGCAGAAAGATGTGATAATAAATTCATCTTTAAATTTTCCTATCCGATTAATTTTTGTTGAAACTAATTTGCTAGAAAAAGAGTTAAAACAAAATTTATCTCTCAAGAATGTTTCGGTAAGCAGAGAACTATTTCCTTTTGGTTTAAAAGTTCATATTAATTCAAGAACTCCAATAGCTCACGGTGAGAGAATATTAAACGACGAAAAAATATTAGGCTTCATTGATAAAGATGGAATTTTTATAAATAAACAAAATGTAGATGAAAAAAATTTGAATAAATTAACCATAAAGGTTTTTGGGTGGAAGGAAAAATTTAAAAAAATATTATCTGAAATTTTTATTGCTATAGATAATTATGAATTAGACATAGTTAAAATAACTTTTTCATCCGATGGGTTTCTAACTGTTGAGGAAAAAGATTTAAAAACAATATTCTTAGGATTTAAGCCAAATTTAATCAACAATCAATTTCAAAAAATCAATTATCTTAAAAATGAATTTAAGAAAAATAGCTTTTCAAAAAAAATAGATAATATTGATCTTACTAATCCAGATAAACCAAAAATAAAAGTGTTCAAACCCTAATATTTGAAAAAGGATTTTGAGTAATTTTTTTTAATTATTGTAGTGTTGATATGGGTTTTGCATTCAAAACAAAATATTTAATAAATAAATATTTTTAGGATTTTCCTCAACAAATTCCTACATATGAGCGCAGTAAGTTCATAATGCACCCAATACTAGTAAAAGATTCCTATTAAGAGATGAGCTTCGGTAACAATCCAAACTTTGATCAATCGAGAGAAATCCTTCCAAGCCAAAACGCCAAAATAGAAGTTATTGGTGTAGGTGGTGGTGGTAGTAATGCAGTCAATAGAATGATAAATAGTGATTTAGAAGGTGTTTCATTTAGAGTCCTCAATACCGATGCACAAGCCCTACTACAATCTTCTGCAGAAAGTAGAGTTCAACTTGGACAAAACCTCACTAGAGGTTTAGGTGCAGGTGGAAATCCAAGTATTGGGCAAAAAGCAGCCGAAGAATCCAAAGAAGAGCTTCAACAAGCTTTAGAAGGATCTGATCTAGTTTTTATAGCCGCTGGAATGGGTGGAGGAACTGGTACAGGTGCTGCTCCCGTTGTTGCAGAAGTAGCCAAACAAAGTGGGGCTCTAACAGTAGGTATAGTAACCAAACCATTTTCTTTTGAAGGGAAAAGAAGAATGCGTCAAGCAGAGGAGGGGATCGCAAGACTAGCTGAAAACGTTGATACTCTTATAGTTATTCCAAATGATCGATTAAAAGACGTTATAGCAGGAGCTCCTCTTCAAGAAGCATTTAGGAATGCTGATGATGTTCTAAGGATGGGAGTCAAAGGCATTAGTGACATAATTACTTGCCCGGGATTAGTTAATGTTGATTTTGCAGACGTTAGATCAGTCATGACTGAGGCTGGTACTGCACTTCTCGGAATAGGTATAGGTTCAGGAAGATCGAGAGCTATAGAGGCAGCACAGGCAGCAATGAATAGTCCTTTATTAGAAGCAGCAAGAATTGATGGAGCTAAAGGCTGCGTTATAAATATTACTGGAGGCAAAGACATGACTTTAGAAGACATGACCTCTGCATCTGAAATTATTTATGATGTTGTTGATCAAGAAGCGAATATTATTGTTGGTGCAGTGGTCGATGAGGCAATGGAAGGAGAGATACAAGTTACTGTAATTGCTACAGGATTTGAAACAACCCAACCATTAAACCAGCAAAGAATAAAAAACAGATTATCTAATCAACCCTTATATAATTATTCTGACAATAAAGAATCAGGAGCCAGTATTCCTGAGTTTTTAAGATTAAGGCAAAATAAAAAAGATATAGGTTAAAAGGTAAAATAGAGTGACTCGGTTATCTCGCCTGCCTCAAGCATCCCTTGTGGCTGCTACCTTCCGGTCCTGACCAGGTTTAGGCGTTAAAACCGCGAAAGGCCGAGTCAGGACAATAATAGCAATTCTTGATTAAAAAAGATACATAAATTTATTATGTTACCTTCAGAACTAGTTAATTATAAAAAAAATTCTCGCAAAATCATTGCACTAACTGCTTGGGACTCCATATCAGGGTCTATTGCAGAACAAGCAAATGTTGATCTCGTACTAGTGGGAGATTCATTAGCAATGGTCTGCTTAGGATACAAATCTACATTGCCAATAACTTTAGAAAACATAATCTATCATACTAATGCTGTTTCAAGAGGATTTAAGAAAAAAATTGAGGAACAACCTCTAGTCGTTTCAGATATGCCTTTTCTTACTTACCAATGTGGTGAGGATAAGGCTGTTGAGTATGCAGGGAAAATCATTCAGAGCACTTATGCAAAAGCCGTAAAAGTGGAGGGAGCTGAACCAGAAATACAGAAAGTTATTTCTAGATTAATAAGAATGGGAATCCCTGTTATGGGTCATATAGGTCTTACACCACAAAGCTATCTAAATATTGGATTAAGAAAACAAGGAGAAAGCTTAGCAAGCCAAGAAAAAATTAAGAAAGAGGCTTCAATTCTTGAAGAATTAGGATGTTTTTCAATAGTTCTTGAACATATTCCTGATTTACTTGCTAAGGAAATACAAAATTCTTTAAAAATTCCCACAATAGGTATCGGAGCAGGTAATTATTGCGATGGGCAAGTAAGGGTTACTGCAGATTTATTAGGCCTTAATGATGATCAACCCCCATTTTGCCAACCAATTATCCAAGGAAAGAAATTATTTCAGGATAAATTAAAAGAATGGGTATACTCTGAAAGACTTAGTTAATCTTATCCCACCACTTAAACATAGAAACAATAATTTGATTACTAAGTTCCATGCCATTAGGCTCACTTAAAAAGAATCTATTCCCCTTTCTTACTAGTAGTCCACTTTCAAGAAAGCTTTCCCATTCTTCAACCAATTCACTGAAATTGCTCTTAAATTTTTTGTTTTCCCAGTTTTGTTCTTTAAACACTTCTTTGATATCTACACCCTCTTTGAGTCTTAATCCCAACATTATTTTCTCATCAAGTTCTTTATAAACAAACTCCTTATTAGTTAGGGATGCATCTAAATTAAATTCGTCTTGTCTAGTTACCCATTCTTTATATTCTTTACTGACTCTTGGTCGAGTAAACTTTTCCCCCCAAGGTGAACTAGTGGAACCTTGGCCAAAACTCCACCAGCCTAAACCACTCCAATAAACTCTATTATGTCTCGACTGATGTCGCGGAAGGCAATAGTTTGAGATTTCATATCTTGAATACCCTGAGTTTTTTAAAATTAAATGGGTTGATTCACTATTCCTAAAAGCTTCTTCATCACTTGGGAGTTTTAATTTATCTAAATTAATTAATCTTTTAAAAACAGTGCCATTTTCAATATTTAAATCGTAAATAGATAAATGAGGTGGTGAAAATGTAATTGCTTTTTTTAGGTCATCTTGCCATTCTTTAAATCCACTTAGTGGTAAGTTTTGAATTAAGTCTAAACTCCAGCTTTTTATTAACCCGGAATCATATTCTCTCTTCAACCATAAACAAGATTTCTCTGCATCTTCTCTCAAATGACGTCTTCCTGACTTTTGAAGTATCTGATTATTAAAACTTTGTACTCCAAGACTAAATCTATTTATCCCAGCATTTATAAATCCGAAAAGATCATCTTGAGTAAAACTTGCTGGATCAACCTCCATAGTGATTTCGGCACCATAGTCAATTCCATAATTTTCTTTAAAAAGATCAACTAATTCTTTGATTTGGGCAGGATTTAAAATTGATGGTGTACCACCTCCTATATAAATTGTCGATAGAGGTGATTTATGCTTAATTGACAATATTTCTTTATATAAAAATTTCAAATACTCTTGAACTGTTTTGCTTCCATAACCTTTTAAAGTTTCAACTTCGTTTCCTAGTGGAATAACTGCAAAATCACAATAAAAACACCTTCTGTGGCAAAAAGGAATGTGCACATAAGCACTTCTTGGAAACTTATTCATAATCTAAATTCATTTTTAAGCTCCAAAAAAGTATTAAGGATCGAAAAAAATAAAATCCTTATTTACTCAATTAATAAATCCTAGTAGATTATAGATATGACAGATACCTTAGTATTAATTTTATTTGTATTGTCTGGGGCTGCTTCAGGGTGGCTTGGTGTTGATTTATTGCCAGTAGATATACTCAAACAGGTATCTAATGTAGAAGGTTTTAGAATTGTCTTAGCAATAATTGGTTTTTTTGTAGGATTAGCAGCTGGTTTTGTATTTCTTCAACTTAGAAAGACTTTTCTTGATCAAATAAGAACAATGCCTACGGACTTACTAATAAGTAGGTCAGTTGGATTAATTTTAGGATTACTTGTTGCGAATCTCCTACTAGCTCCAATACTATTAATTCCCTTCCCAAGAGAGGTTTTTTTCGCAAAACCTTTAGCAGCTATATTAAGCAACATTTTCTTTGGTGTGCTTGGTTATAAGTTAGCAGATACTCACGGAAGGACATTATTAAGATTATTCAATCCAAATAATACTGATGCATATCTAGTCAATGAAGGAATTCTCCCTGCTGCAAGTCCAAAAATTCTAGATACTAGCGTAATTATTGATGGAAGAATCAATGGTCTATTAAGTTGCGGCTTACTGGAAGGGCAATTAATTGTTGCTCAAAGTGTAATTGATGAATTACAAACTTTAGCTGACTCAAGCAGTAATGAAAAAAGGTCGAAAGGCAGAAGAGGTCTTAAGTTATTAAAAGAATTAAGAGATTTATATGGGAGAAGACTTGTAATAAACCCAACAAAGTATGAAGGTAATGGGGTAGATGAAAAACTCCTTAAAATTACTGAGGATATGACAGGGACTTTAATTACGGCTGATTATAATCTTTCTCAGATCGCTGAAGTTAAAGAATTAAAAGTTATGAATTTGAGTGATTTGGTTATTGCTTTAAGGCCAGAAGTACAACCAGGGGAGTCACTTAATATAAAAATCGTAAGAGAAGGCAAAGAAAAAATGCAAGGTATTGGATATTTAGATGACGGCACAATGGTTGTTATTGATGAGGCCAAGAATTTTGTTGGAAGCAGATTAGATATTATTATCACAGGGGCATTACAAACTCCTACTGGAAGAATGGTCTTTGGAAAACTTATAAATAATCCTGAGTCAAACAAATCTTTTAAATCACCAGCGACACAGGGCTAAATCTAGCTAGAATCAGTTCAATCTTAATTTTGTGATACAAATGACTGTATCTGCTCCTTATTACGGCGAAAACACCGTTATGAGGACCCCGCCCCCAGATCTCCCCTCTCTTTTACTGAAAGAACGAATTGTTTATCTTGGTTTACCATTATTTTCAGATGATGATGCGAAAAGACAACTAGGAATGGATGTTACTGAGCTAATAATTGCTCAACTTCTTTATCTAGAGTTTGAGGATCCAGAAAAACCAATCTATTTCTACATCAATTCAACAGGAACAAGTTGGTACACGGGTGATGCCGTTGGTTTTGAAACAGAAGCTTTCGCTATCTGCGATACAATAAGCTATATCAAGCCTCCAGTGCACACAATATGTATCGGACAAGCAATGGGGACTGCTGCAGTTATCCTTTCATCAGGCACTAAGGGACAAAGGGCGGCTCTTCCACATGCTTCTATTGTTTTACATCAACCTATAAGCGGAGCAAGAGGTCAAGCAACCGATATCCAAATAAGAGCTGAGGAAGTTTTGAAAAATAAAAAATCAATGCTGGAAATTCTATCTCGTAATACTGGAAAGACTATCGAAGAACTCTCAAAAGACTCTGACAGGATGAGTTATCTCAACCCCCAAGAAGCCCTAGATTATGGAGTTATTGATAGAATACTCACAAGTCAAAAAGATTTACCAAATAAAATTTAACCTTCACAAAACTTTTTTAAAATCATGCCAATAGGAACTCCAAGCGTGCCTTACAGACTTCCAGGAAGTCAATACGAAAGGTGGGTTGATATATATACCAGACTAGGTGTTGAAAGAATTCTTTTCCTAGGACAGGAAGTGAATGATGGTATTGCTAATAGCCTTGTTGCGCAAATGCTTTATCTAGATTCTGATGATAATTCCAAGCCTATCTATCTATACATAAACAGTCCAGGAGGATCAGTTACTGCTGGCTTGGCTATATATGACACTATCAAATACGTAAAAAGTGATGTAGTAACAATCTGCGTAGGCCTCGCAGCCTCAATGGGAGCGTTCCTACTGGCTGCCGGGACAAAAGGTAAAAGAGTTGCTTTGCCTCATAGCAGAATAATGATTCATCAACCTCTAGGAGGAACTTCTCAACGTCAAGCAAGTGATATTGAAATTGAAGCTAAAGAAATTTTAAGAATTAAAGATATGTTAAATATGTCTATGGCAGATATGACAGGCCAATCATTTGAGAAAATTGAAAAGGATACTGATAGAGATTATTTTCTAAGTGCGGAAGAAGCAAAAAACTATGGCTTAATTGATAGAGTAATCACACATCCAAGCGAAGCAAATCAGTCTTAAATTTTCTAAATAAATATTTTAATTTTAATTTTTAAATTAATAATTTTTTGGTTTATTTACACCTTTAATGTCTAAAATATTAATTATCAAATGCAAAGAAGCTACAACTAATGACCCAACTCTTTTACGACACAGATGCAGACCTAAGTCTATTAAATGATAAAACAATAGCGATTATTGGATATGGTTCACAAGGTCATGCACATGCCCTAAATCTTAAAGATAGCGGTATGGATGTAATTGTTGGATTATATAAGGGAAGTAAGTCTGAAAGCAAAGCCATTAGCGATGGCCTTCAAGTATTTAGCGTTTCTGAAGCTTGCGAAAAAGCAGACTGGATTATGATTCTCCTCCCAGATGAGTTTCAGAAAGATGTTTACCTTAAAGAAATAGAACCAAACTTAAAAGAAGGAAAAATATTAAGTTTTGCTCATGGCTTCAATATAAGATTCGGGCTTATCAAACCTCCTAGTTTTGTGGATGTTGTAATGATTGCCCCAAAAGGACCTGGACATACTGTTCGTTGGGAATATCAGAATGGTCAAGGAGTTCCAGCATTGTTTGCAGTAGAACAGGATTCTTCCGGAAATGCAAGATCATTGGCTATGGCTTACGCTAAAGGGATTGGCGGAACGAGAGCAGGGGTTCTTGAAACAAACTTCAAAGAAGAAACAGAAACTGATTTATTTGGAGAACAAGCGGTTTTGTGCGGAGGATTATCAGAACTGGTCAAATCAGGCTTCGAAACTCTTGTAGAGGCAGGCTATCAGCCCGAACTTGCTTACTTCGAATGCTTGCATGAAGTTAAACTTATTGTTGATTTAATGGTGAAGGGAGGCTTATCTCAAATGAGAGATTCCATTTCAAATACTGCAGAATATGGAGATTATGTAAGTGGTAAAAGACTTATCAATAGTGATACAAAGAAAGAAATGCAGAAAATTCTAAAAGATATACAAGATGGAACTTTCGCCAAGAATTTTGTGGAAGAATGCGATAAAAACAAACCCTTAATGACAAAATTAAGAGAAGAGAACTCTAAACATGAAATTGAGAAAGTGGGTAAAGGGCTGCGCTCGATGTTCAGTTGGCTGAAATAAATTTATTTTTAATTTTCCTTGGATCGATTGGTTTTGATTTATTGATAGGCGATCCAAGATTTTTAATCCACCCTGTTCAAGTAATTGGCGTTTATATAAAAAAAATATCTGATTACCTAATAAATAATTTTGGAGAAAATAAAAATATATTGTTTTGGGGTGGTTTCTTCATCGCTATATCCACTATTGGAATGAGTTTTGGTTTAGGGAAATTTATAGAACTAAGTTATGTGCAATCGAGAAATCATTTTTTTGTTGGATTGTTAATTTTTTTTGGGCTTTCAAGTTGTATTGCGACTAAGGGACTTATTTCAAGTGTGAAAGAGATTACAGAGCTAATAGAACGCAAGGAAATTAATAACCAAAATAAGAAAATAATCAGAGAGAAGGTACAAAGAATAGTAAGTAGGGATGTAAAGTCATCTTCTATAAACCATCTCTTGAGATCAAGTACCGAAAGTCTTACTGAAAATTCTGTTGATGGAATATTTGGACCATTATTTTGGATTTTTATTGGAATTATTTTTATGAAGTATTCAATTTTTCTACCAGGACCTTTATCACTTGGTTTTGCTTATAAAGCCATTAGTACTTTAGATTCAATGATAGGTTACAAATATGATTATTTTAGATATTTAGGTTTTTTCAGCGCAAAAATCGAAGATATTTTTACATTTGTTCCTTCAAGATTAGTTTTAATCACTTTACCTTTAGTTAGCTCCAAAGTTAATGAGTATGGATCAATAATAAAAAAAAGTTATCTTGATGGTAAAAAATATGATTCGCCTAATGCTGGGATTTCAGAAGCTATATTTGCTTATATTTCCGGTATTAAATTGGGAGGTAAAAGTAAATATAAAAATGAAATTATTGAAAAGCCAATAATTAATGAGACTGGAGATAATTGCAGTGAAGAAAAAATCAAATTAATTTGTAAATTAATTACGAAATTACAATTTTTATGGATAATAATTTTTGCCTTCATTTTTTTTATAATATCGAGTTTAATTTGATAATAAATTAGTCTAAAAATTATTAGAATAAATCAAAAAATCAATGCAAGAAAACGGCTCTCCAATGGAAAATCAAAAAGATGGTATTAGTAATACATCATCAAGTGATAATGAATACTCAAAATGGGTAGACAATCAGGGGGATGAAGTTAAGAATGTTTTTGGATTCAATAGCAGTGCTGAGCTTGTAAATGGTAGAGCAGCTATGATTGGATTCTTAATGCTTATATTAACCGAGTTGGTTTTTAGCGGCAGGCCTGTGACTTCTTCAATTTTTGGTATCAATTAAAAATGGAAGAAAAAAAATCTAATCCAATAAAAGCAATCCTATACATATCTGTGTGGGTAATAATTTGGGGAACGTTAGGCTCTTTCATTGATTATCCTCTTTATAAAAATAAAATTTACTTAGAAGGAAGCATATATCAGTATCTTACTTTCGCAATTACAGCAATAATCTCAATAATAAGTGGAAAGTTTTTTTATAAAAAATTTGATTTATAAAAATTTGTACCTAAATTTCTTAATAATTTTAGCTGGTTCTTTTTTGTCATTTGACTCGTACAGTATCCACTGATGTGTCTCAGTATCATGATCGCAACCATAATTTCCAGATATGTTATCGTAACTTGAAAGATATGAATGACAATTCTGATCTGCCTCAAAAGCTGAGTCATAACCTGTTAGAAAATATATCAAAAACAGAAGGATAACTAACAAAAAAAATACTTGAAAAACTAAATTTACTACCTTCATAAGAATTTCTAAAGTTTTAATATATCATTTAAAAAAATTTTTTCGATCCCAAAATATTTAACGGCCAACATTAAAAACAAAGTCATGGAATTCTTGATTCTTTAAATAAAGGATGACTAGCAATATTAAAATCACATTTAAGCCTAATACTATTGATCCAAAAATATTTATTTGTTTTTTACCTGGCAAAGTGTACGTAAATTTTTTTCCTTCAAGAAAAGCTGCTAAGCCTTTTTTTTCTTTTTTTGATTCTTTTATTACAGCATCATTTTTAACTTCATTATCAGAGAAACCTTTTACCATTAAAACTTAAAATCCAAATTTATAATATTCCAAAAAAATAAATTTTTTTAATAATTAACAATTTTTAATCACATATGGGATCGTAAATGAAATTCTTTCATTTGAGAAATTTTTTAAAAAATGAGCTTCAATAATTGCCGACTGAATCCCCAATAAACTTGATTGACATTTGAATCTATTTTGGTCAAATACAAGTAATTGAAGTTTTTCTATGTCGAAAACTAACTCTTTACAAACTTGGGCTTGAGAATCCTTAATACAATAACTTGCGTTTTTTAAAATCTTGGATTTTGTTGGTATTGTTTCTGCCATAACAAAATTAGATAACAACAAAAATTTTAGTAATAAAAAAGTTAAATATTTCATTACTTCCTAAGACTTCAAAATTTGAGATACCTTATTAATAGTTTTGATCATTTAGCTATTTCCATTTTATTGAAATTTAAAAAAAAAGATGCTCTAAAAGAGCACCTTGCCATTAAAAGAAGAAATAGATTTAAAAGATTACCCTTGAACTCTATCCTTAAAAAGTTTACCTGCAGAAAATGTTGGAACTCTTTTAGCAGGTATTGCTATTTTTTCGCCTGTCTTAGGGTTTAATCCCTGTCTTGCAGAACGATCTCTTGGCTCGAAAGAACCAAATCCTAGTAAGGAGACTTTTTTGCCTTCCACTACTGAGTCAACAATAGTTTCAATAGCTGCATCAACAACTAAAGAAACATCAGTTTTTGTGAGCTCTGTACGAGCAGCAACAAGGTTTACTAAATCAGCTTTGTTCATTGAATTGTTTATAAAGCAGAGATTTAAAGACAAGTGTTTTAAGCAAGCCTAAAAACCTCGAACTTGCATATCATATGGAGCAAATACAAATACGGCAACCGAAAATGCCGGTGGCGCAAAGCTTTATACAAATCTTAGGGACATTTTTAGCTCCATTATTTATTTTTATAGCCTCACTTTTTTGTTATGAATAATTAGCCTCTTTATCTATAAAACAGCCAAAACCATTGGCAGCACTTGATTTATTCTTAAAAAATCCAACTTCATTTATCAGAAAAGAAATGTCAAAGATAAATAAAGTTAAGAATTTGAGCCATTTATTATGTTTTATTAATTTTCAGATATATTTCCTTCTCATCACATGAAAAAACATAATTTGTATTTTGAAATCAAGAAAAATCTGTTTTTCTCACAATTAAGCTTTCTCTCTAAATCTTTTTATGCATTAAGAAAATGGACAGACAAATTGTAAGTAATTTGGAAATTAATAATCTCAAAATCAAATAAAGTTGATTAGTGAAACCTGAAATTTTAGTTTTTTTCTTAATTTTGTATCTATTATTCTAATATCAGTAATTTGAATAAATTATCTCAATATTTACTAATCAATGATCAAGAGAAAGTGACTCATATCAATAAAGGTAAACCATTTCCCTTAGGAAGTTCTCTAACTTCAGAAGGGGTTAATTTTTCCCTAGTAGCCACAAATGCAGAATATGTAGAAATCTTATTGTTTGAGAAAGAGGGCTCTATTTCCCCAAAAAGTATATTGAAATTAGATCAGAATCATAATACAGGTCCCTACTGGCATGCAGAGGTAAAAAATCTAAATGAAGGTTGTATTTATGCTTTTAGAGTAAAACAAAAAAATAATGCGATCAATAATAACTATGAAAAAAAAGTATTACTCGATCCATGTTCAAGGGGTATAACTGGGTGGGAAAGTTATAAAAGAGAAAATGCATTAAAAACGCAAGAAAATACTAATTCTTGTCTTAAAAGCGTTGTTTGTGATAGAAAATTATTTAATTTTAAGGATTTCCCAAGACCGAAACATTCTTGGCAAGAAACAATTATTTATGAACTCCATATCAAATCCTTCACTGAATCAACCGATAAAACTGAAAGTTGTTTCAAAAAATTTTTAAAAAAAATTCCATATCTCAAAGAGCTGGGAATTACCTCTATCGAATTACTTCCAATTTTTTGTTTTGATCCAAGTGATGCTCCAAATGGTTTAGAGAATTTTTGGGGCTATAGTCCAATTAATTGGTTTACTCCTCATTTTGAATACCTTTCGAATGAATCAGCTGAAAAAAATAGAGAGGAATTTAGAAACTTAGTAGAGGCGTGTCATAAGGCAGACATTGAAGTTATTTTAGATGTCGTATACAATCACACTTCTGAAGGAGATTACAAAGGACCTACGATATGTTGGAAAGGTATAGATGAAAACCTTTATTACTTTATTGGAAAAGATAAAAATTATCAGGACGTATCAGGTTGTGGGAATACTATTGCAGCAAACAGAGGATTAGTAAGAAAACTAATAATTGAATCATTAAAGTGTTGGGCGAGTGAATTTGGAGTAGATGGTTTTAGATTTGATTTAGGTATTGCCTTATCAAGAGGCGAAAATCTCTCGCCACTCGATAATCCTCCAATTTTTGAAGATATAGAGTGTGAACCAGAACTTGTTGATATAAAGTTTATAAGTGAGCCATGGGATTGTGGTGGTTTATATAAATTAGGTGATTTCCCATCTAAGAATACTTTCACTTGGAATGGTCATTTTAGGGATGATTTGCGAAGATTTTGGAAGGGGGATAAAGATACAGCTTGGAATATGAGCGATAAAATCAAAGGTACTCCATCAATTTATAAAGAAGATACTATTTTCCCAAAATCAATAAATTTTATTACTTCTCATGATGGATTCACTCTAAAAGATTTAGTAACTTTCAATAGAAAACATAATTTTGCGAATAGAGAGCAAAACAGAGATGGTGATAACCATAACAATTCTTGGAATCATGGAATAGAGGGACCAACTACAAACTTATTAATTAATGATTTAAGAAAAAGACAACAAAAAAATCTTATTCTTAGTTTACTTATCTCTAAAGGTGTTCCAATGATACTTATGGGTGATGAGATAGGAAGATCACAAGGCGGTAACAATAATTCATGGTGCCAAGATAATTTATTAGGCTGGATGAATTGGGAACATGGGCAACAAGATTTGGAATTATTAGAATATTTTAAATATGTTATAAAAGTCAGAAAAAAACTAATAAACATTTTTAATCCATCATTCTTCCCTAATAATCAAACAAATGAAAATATTCCAACATATCATTGGCATGGAACAAAGTTAGATAATCCAGATTGGAGTAGTTGGTCTCACACAGTTGCTTTTAGCATTAACAAAGGCATTACTAATCCAATGGTTTGGATAGGTTTAAATGCATTTTCAAAAAGTATCGATTTCCCCTTGCCGAAATGTAAATATAATTGGTTAAAAGTTATTGACACTAGCATATCTGAGATTTTTGAACCCTTAACTATCAATCAAAAATTTGTTTCAATAAAGAGCAGAAGCTCTTTATTAATTATTTCAGAAGAAGTATTTGGGTCGCAAAATAATTTACTCTAAAGCGGGCGGCGGGAATCGAACCCGCATCTTCAGCTTGGAAGGCTGAGGTTTTACCACTAAACCACGCCCGCATTAAGTAATAGAATTACCATTGCAATAATACATTATCAAACAATCAACAAATCAAAAAGATTGGAAAATTCACACTCGAAAAAAAATATTACTAGATCAACAACAAGATTAATGTTCTCTTATGGGCTAGGAGATGCAGGCACAGGTTTAGTCGCGACGCAATTTGGTTTTTTTCTGTTCAAATTCTTTATTTCTGCTGGTTTACCAGTAATAATTGCAGGTTCACTATTAATGTTAATCAAGATATGGGATGCAGTAAATGACCCATTGATTGGATGGTTAAGTGATCGTACTAAATCAAGATGGGGGCCTAGAATCCCTTGGATGGTGGTAGCATCTGTTCCGCTTGGTTTCTCTTTAGCTGCGATATGGTGGACACCCACTGGCTCCGTGCTAACCAAGACTATTTACTATGCCATAATTTCTATAATTGTAATGACTGCTTATACAAGTATTAATCTTCCTTTTGCAGCTCTATCTACTGAAATTTCTGAAAAAACAGCAATAAGAACAAGACTAAACGCATCTAGATTTACTGGCTCAATAATTGCAGGACTAACTGGTTTAATAATTGCTGGAATTGTATTGGGTTCTGAAGGATCCACAAATAATGAATATTTTTTAATGGGCAAAATAAGCGGATGTATTGCGGTTGCTGCAACATTAATTTCTTGCTGGGGATTGGCTCCATTCGCCAAAAAAGCAAGAAGGCCTTCAGGAAAAATTGAAGCTATAACACTTCAATTCAAAAGGATCTTCAGAAATAAAAAATTTCTAAAAGTTATTTCGCTTTATATACTTCTCTGGTGCGCCTTACAATTGATGCAAACAGTAGCGTTAATCTATGTGGAGGATGTACTTAATGTACCATCATATATTGCTAAGTGGATCCCAATACCTTTCCAAATTAGCGCTTTAGTGGGTTTACAAATATGGGCCAGAGTATCAAATAAATTAAACAGGATTTCAGCTTTAAACTATGGAGCGATTATGTGGATTATTTCATGTACTGCAGCTTTATTTTTACCTTCATTATCAAAAATTTCAGGAGTTGGAGATAGTTTATTCCTAAATGCCGGCAACATATTTATCTTTATTCTTTTAATTTTCATAATCTGTCTTATCGGAATTGGAGCTTCAACCGCTTTTCTTATCCCTTGGTCACTACTTCCTGATGCAATAGACGAAGACCCAGAGAAACCGGCAGGATTATATACTGCTTGGATGGTACTTATTCAGAAGATTGGTATCGCGTTTAGTGTTCAATTATTAGGATTTTTATTGTATTTATCAGGCTATCAATCATGCTTTGTTGATAAAGATGGTCTAAATATTATTGAACAATGCTACTCAGCACAATTAACTATTAGATTATGTATTGGTCTTATACCCTCAATACTGGTAATAATTGGTCTTTTAATCATGAGAAAATGGGATCGAAAATTAATAACAAACTAATATAAAGATATGTATTACCTTAATTTTTTAAAAAGACTTCTCAGCAGTTTAATCATTGGCGGGCAAGCAATTAATTTTATCTTTAAGGGTAAAATTTCCAAAAATGATCTCTTTGACCAACTTATGGAGTCAGGTCCTGGCAGTTTATTAATTGTATTAATTACAGGAATTGCCGCAGGTACAGTTTTTAATATTCAAGTTGCATCACAACTTACAAGTATGGGGGTTTCAAGTGAAATTGGAGGTTTATTAGCAGTAGGCATGGCGAGAGAAATGGCTCCTCTTCTAACTGCTACTTTAATGACTGGGAAAGTTGCCACGGCCTATGCTGCTCAACTGGGAACTATGAAAGTCACAGAACAAATTGAGGCAATAACAATGTTAAGGACTGAACCAGTCCAATATTTGGTAGTCCCAAGGTTACTATCGATGGTAATAATGTCTCCAATACAGTGTCTTTTATTTTTATCTGTAGCTTTATGGAGTGGACAAATTTGGAGCACAATTTTTTATAAAGTTCCTCCAATAGTTTTTTGGACATCTGTAAGATCAGGTAATGTGAGTTTAACCAGTACAGACTTAACTTCAATGTTAATAAAATCTGTAGTGTTCGGATTACTTATTTCAATCATTGCTTGTGGGTATGGACTCACGACTAAAGGAGGTCCAAAAGAAGTTGGAACAAGTACAACAGGTGCAGTTGTAATGACACTCGTTACTGTATCTTTAATGGATGTATTACTAACGCAAATTTTATTTGGATGATTCTATGTTTAATACTAAATCAAAAAAAGATGAACCAGTAATAATTTCTCCTTCATTCCAGTTGCCAATCATTCTAATAGTTTTAAGTTTTATGCTTTTGTTTTTGAATATTGGTTCTTTGCCAACAATAGTTTTTGCTTCTTTTAGCTTTTTTTTATTACTTCAGTCATTCACCTTAAGAATAAAAATAACAAATGATGATTTTATCGTTTTACAATTAGGGAAAGAGATTAGAACTTTTCCATTCAAGAACTGGATATCATGGAAATTCTTTTTCCCTATGATCCCAGGTATTTTTTATTTTAGAGAAAAGTCTAGTCCTCATTTATTACCAATTTTATTTAATCCTAAGCAATTGAAAGATGAGCTCATAAAAAAAGTTGACTCCCTAGAAATTAAAAATTCTTAAAATTCAGACTTTGCCTAATCATCAAAATTATTTAAATGACCAATACAGAAATTTCCGACAATAATCCTGAAAAGGAATTAATAATAGACAAGTCAATTTCAGATGATAAAACCAAACAAATTAGTAAGAAAAATATCACGCAAAATAAAAAAATTACACCAAAAAACGAAAAATCAACTAAATCTTTTGATGAAATTTCTAATGAAATTTTTAGAGATCTCGTTTCAAAAAAAGACTCTTTAGTTAGAGAAATCAAAGAGTTAGAAACAAAAAAAAATGAAATAGAAAAAGATATTGAGTCAAATTTTAAAGGACAGTCAGATAATATTGCTAAAAGAGTTAAAGGCTTTCAAGAGTACTTAACTGGAGCTTTACAGAATCTTTCACAAAACGTAGAGAAACTTGAATTAGTTTCTCAACCAATAGTCGTAAAGCCTTCCCCCCTTGATGAGAAAAAGCAAAATAATAGCTCAAATAATGTAGTTAATGTTCCTGCTCTTTCTGAAACATTCAAGCCAGATGAAGAGATTATAAAAAGTTGCTTTTCAAGTTTTACAGAACAACCTGACTTTTATGCAGAACCTTGGAAATTAAGACGCAGTCTTGATTCATCAGATATAGAAATTATGGATGATTGGTTCTTTAATATGGGCGGGAGAGGTTCTCTTGAAAGTAGAGGTTCTCGACAAAAAAATGCCTTGTTATCAGCGGGGTTTATATCTATTCTTGGCGAATTATATGGAGATCAGTTTCAGACTCTTATTTTAGCTTCGCAGCCTGAACGATTAGGTGAATGGAGAAGAATTCTTCAAGATTCACTTGGTCTCACGAGGGATGACTTTGGACCTAATAGTGGGATTGTTCTTTTTGAAAGGCCTGAAGGTGTCATAGAGAGAGCTGATAGACTAGAAGCGAATGAAGAATTGCCATTTATAATCATTGATGCAGCAGAAACCTCTGTTGAAATTCCAATACTTCAATTCCCATTATGGGTTGCATTTGCTGGTTCAGATAATGAAATTTACGATGATCTTGAACTAAACTAAGCTTTATGAATATCTTAATAATTTTTGCAAGTTATCTTTTAGGATCACTTCCAACAGGTTTTTTAATTGGAAAATATCTCAAAAATATAGATCTAAGAACTATAGGCTCTGGATCTACAGGTGCCACAAATGTCTTAAGAAATGTTGGGAAATGGCCAGCACTTTTTGTATTTATCATTGACGTTGGGAAAGGCCTTATTGCAGTAAAAATTGCTCAATATTACACAGATCAAGGATTAATAGAAGTTATAGCAGGGATATCCGCTATCTCAGGACATATTTGGCCAATATGGCTTAAAGGTAAAGGAGGGAAAGCTGTTGCAACTGGATTAGGTATGTTTTTAGCTCTTTCTTGGAAAGTTGGACTAGCATCTCTTGGTATTTTTTTAATAGTCCTAACAAAAACTAAATTTGTTTCTTTATCCAGTATTTCAGCTGCAATATTACTTCCTATTTTTATGTTTTTTTACCTAGGTAAATTTATACACTCATATTTTTTTATAAGTTTAATTGTCGCATTATTAGTAATCTGGAAACACAGAACAAACATAACAAGATTAATTAAGGGAGAAGAATCCAAAATTAATCAGAATCAATAGATTTAAATATTTCTATTAGAGCTTTATTGGGATCTATAGCTTTTGATATTGATCTACCAATGACTAACTTAGAAGCACCATTATATAAAGCTTCATGGGGAGTCATAATTCTATTTTGATCATCTTTACTCTCAATATTTAATCTGATGCCTGGTGTGATAAGTTCAAAATCATTCTTATAAATAGATCTCAACATTTTTACCTCCCAAGGGGAACAAACACATCCATCTAATCCAGCATCAAAAGACAATTTTGCAAGTCTCAATACATTTTCTTCAATTGAATTATTTCTATTAAGATCAGTTTGAAAATCTTTAAGAGAAAAACTTGTTAAAACAGTTATTCCTACAACAAATGGAGGTCTAACACTTACTGAAGTGGCTCCCTCTAAAGATGCTTGCTTTGAATCCTTAAGGGCCTTTAGACCTGCTGAAGCATGAATAGAAATTATATCAACCCCTAATTTTGAAACTTGGAAACATGCTGCACGCATGGTATTTGGAATATCATGAAATTTTAAGTCTAAAAAAATTTTTTTATTTAAACCTTTTAATATTTCGATAACCCTTGGACCTTCCCTAACAAAAAGCTCTAAACCAACTTTCACCCACTTAATATGGGGACATTTTTCCAGAAGTAATTTTGCTTGAATTATATCTAATCCATCAATTGCCAATATTATTTTATCTTCTGAATTAAATCTTTTATTCATCAATTTTCAGTTTTCAAACCTCTTAATTATTTTTTTTCCAATTTGCAAAATTTTCCCTTCCAAATCATTTTTTGAATTAAAAACCAAATCAGGATTTATTACTTTCTGGCTATCAATTTTTACACCCCCACCTTTAATAGATCTTTTGGATTCGCTGCTAGATTTAAAAAGTTTTAGAGAACTTAACAAGTAAAAAAACTTTACTGGAAAAACTACTTCTTTTAAAGAAATCTCTGGAATTTGTCCAACTTTTTCTTTGCTTCCCAGGAATAATTTTTCGCAGTTTGATTGCGCATTTAATGCTTCTTCAGCCCCATGGAATAAAGTAGTAACCTCTAAAGCCATTCTTCTCTGTAATTCACGAGGATTTGAGTTTTCAAGAAAACTTAAATCTAATTCAGTAAGTAATTCAAAATAGGTAGGTATTATATTATCAGGTACTTTTTCTAATTTTGAATACATTGAAAGAGGATCTTCAGTTAAACCGACGGTGTTAAATTCAGATTTACTCATCTTCTTAACTCCATCTAAACCTGTCAAAATTGGCAACAGAACACCAAATTGAGGTTCTTGTTTAAAATGCCTTTGAAGATCTCTTCCTATTGCAATATTAAATTTCTGATCTGTACCTCCAAGCTCAATATCTGATTGAACAACTACCGAATCGTAACCTTGTAAAAGTGGATATAAGAATTCATGCAAAGCAATTGGAACTTGTGTAATATACCTTCTATTAAATTCCTCCTTAGCTAGCATTTGACTAACTGTTGAACTCCCCATTAATTCAATTATCGAATTCAGATTTAATTCTTTTAACCACTCACTGTTATATCTAATTTCTATTCTATCTTTTGAATCAAAATCTAAAATAGATTCATTAGCTGGCTTACCCATTCCTAGTTGGCTTAAGTATGTTTTAGCATTGTCCTTAACTTGTTTTTCCGATAACTGCACTCTTGTTTTGTTTTTTCCAGTTGGGTCTCCAATTTGAGCAGTAAAATCCCCAATAATTAAAACTGCAATATGTCCATTATCCTGGAATGCCCTAAGTTTTTTAAACAATATGCTATGCCCAAGATGAATATCTGTTCCAGTTGGATCGATTCCGAGTTTAACCCTTAATTTTTTATTATTTTTTTTCGCATGATCAATTATCTCGGAAAAAGTTTGATCTGTTCCCTTAATTGGAAAATATTCCTCTATTCCTCTTGATAGCCATGATGGCAATATTAAATTATCTGACATAAAGTTTTAACCGTTAAATTTAAGATGTTTTATCAAGTTCATCCTTCATTCTTATTAAGGTTTTATTCATCTGATCAAACATTTGATCAGGAGTAATCCCAAATTGACTTAACTGTGTCTTAAGTTGTTCTACTGTCATTTTTGCTTGAAAATCTTCAGACAATTCAAATCTCTTCATAAAAACCTTGTAACGATCCATAAGAGATTCCATTTTTTTTATAAACATTTTTTTTCCTTCTCTATCAAATTTTCCATAATCAGAACCAAGTTTCATAAGTTCTTGGTAATCAGTAAAAAGCTTTTTAGCTTCTTCTTGAACGATGTCTGACTCAAAAAATCCCATTTCTATTTTTTTTTACTTCGCAAGATTAAGGCTCAACTACAAGATAACAAGAATCTTTTAAATTGATTAGAACATTAATAAATTTTAGTTTATAAATAATTCTTTGATTTATATTTTTTCAGAATTAAATTTAGTAGACATGTTTCATAAATATTGGAAAAATTCAACGTAAATAATATACCAAACCAAAATAGGCAATTTGAATTATTTGGTTCAAATGTAAATACATCAATTAATTTTCAACACTCAAATAATCTAAAAATCAAAGGCGAAGTACTAACTGAATGGAGAAATAAAATCCATAATCACCAATTCAAAATTTCAAAAGATACTCATAATAAAACTTTGCTCCAAACAAGTCTTCCTATAAATATAACTTCCAATGAAAGAAAAATTGATCCGTTTTCCCTGCAGCCATTATCATTGAACTTTTGGAGAACCAATCAATATATACATAATGGTCCAGCAATGTATTTTGTAATTGACTCATTAAATAGTTCTAAAATAATACTTTATATAGGAGAAACAAATTCAGCAAATAAAAGATGGAAAGGAGAACATGACTGTAAAAATTACCTCATGAACTATAAAGAAGCCCTAGCTCATAACAACCTCTCAAGTCACCAAGATATTCGTTTCTTATTAGATGTACCTAAAGAAGTAAAATTAAGACGTAAATTAGAACAGCAACTGATATATTTATGGTTACCACCTTTTAATAAAGAAACTCGAGATAGGTGGGCGACTACTTTCACAAACAACTAAAAGTCAATTAAATCCCTTTTCAAATGCAATTTTCCACATTCCAAAAAAACCTAGATAAATGGCAAGGTAATACATTAATTTTTGGAGTTTTCGAGGAAGAAATTGCAAGCCAACTTGAAAACATAAAATTTGTTATTGACCCAAAATTATTACTAAAAAGAGTTACTCAAAAAAAATTCAAAGGAGAAAAAGGAAAAACATTAAGTTTTGAGTTTTTAGATCAAAAATTAGAAACTTTAATCATAGTTGGTCTTGGCAAATCTAAAGCCTTAATTAAAAATGATATAGAAAGCTCCATAGGAAATTTAATCAGGAAAACTGTTGATAAAAATGAAAAAATCAGCATCTTGCTACCTTGGGAATTAATAAATTCACAACTCAAAATAAATCAATTAGCACAGTCAATCAGATTATCTGCTTATAAAGACAATAGATTCAATAAGAAAAAAGATGAAAAGAATGTTCTTAAAGAAATAGAGTTTTTAAACTTAAAAAAATTTGAGAATATCAGCTTTGAAGAGACAGAAAAAATATGTGAAGGTGTTGAACTAGCTAGAAGACTTGTAGCCGCTCCTCCAAATAGTCTTACACCCAAGGAAATGTCTATGCAAGCTTCTCAAATAGCTAAAGATCATGGTTTAGAAATAAAAATTTTAGAAGCAAAAGAATGCGAAAATTTAGGAATGGGTGCATATTTAGCTGTAGCAAAAGGTTCTGATCTAGATCCTAAATTTATTCACCTTACTTTGAAGTCAGAGGGTCCTATAAAAGAAAAGATTGCGCTTGTTGGAAAGGGTTTAACCTTTGATTCTGGAGGATACAACCTGAAAGTAGGAGCCTCTCAAATTGAAATGATGAAATATGATATGGGCGGAAGCGCTGCAGTTTTAGGTGCAGCAAAAGCACTTGGAGCAATAAAACCAAAGGGACTAGAAATTCATTTTATTGTGGCAGCTTGCGAAAACATGATAAATGGATCTGCAGTACATCCTGGAGATGTAGTTAGGGCATCCAATGGTAAGACAATTGAAATAAATAATACTGATGCAGAGGGTAGACTCACATTAGCTGATGCTTTAACTTACGCATCCAATTTAAAACCGGATTCAATAATAGATCTTGCCACTTTAACAGGAGCTATTGTCGTTGCATTAGGGAATGATGTAGCTGGATTCTGGAGCAATAATAATGATCTAGCAAATGATCTTAAAAATGCATCAGCCCAGGCTGGAGAAGAATTATGGCAAATGCCTTTACAAAAATCTTATAAAGAAGGGTTAAAGTCTCATATAGCTGATATGAAAAATACAGGTCCTAGAGCAGGTGGATCAATAACTGCCGCTTTGTTCTTAGAGGAATTCTTTGATACAGAAATTAAATGGGCTCATATCGATATAGCTGGAACTTGTTGGACTGATAAGAATAAAGGGATTAATCCATCGGGTGCAACAGGTTTTGGAGTTAAAACTCTTGTTCAATGGATTAAAAATAAATAACTACATTTAAATATCATTCAGTCCAAATATTTGTTGATCTAGCATTATCTCCCCATAATTTATCTAACCTTTGATCTCTCCCACATGAGAATCTATAGAACTTATATTTTAATTCATTTCTCTCAGCAAAATCCTGATGATATTCTTCAGCCAACCAAAATTGACCTTTCGATTTTAGTTCTACAAATATCTTTTGTAATGGCACTTGCAATTCATTAGAGGCCGAAATAAGAGCATTTTTTGCATCATTTTTCTCAATATGATCTTTGTAAAAGATCACTGGCCTGTAAGAATCTCCGCGATCACAAAATTGTCCTTTACCATCAAGAGGATCAATATTTCTCATATAGAGCCTAAGTATCTCGGGTAAAGTTACCAATTGGGAATCATAGTCCACCAAAACCACTTCCTGATGCCCTTCATGATTTTCATAGGTAGGATTTTGTAAATCACCACCTGAATAGCCACTTTGTACAAAATTTATCCCCTTTAATGACTCTAAATCATGTTCTAAACACCAAAAACAACCTCCTGCAAGTATCAATTCCTCTGCAAAAGCGTTTACAGGGTAAATAAATATTGAAAGAGAAATTATTAGAGGTAAGAAATATTTCATTTTTTTATTATAAAGTTCAAATAATAGAATTAATAATCTCTTTAGCAGCTCTTTGAACTACGCCCTCTTCTCCTAATTCATTTCTTAAAAAAGCATAACCTTTTTTAATTTTTATTTTTTCTGACTTCCGGTCAAGAATCTTACAAGATTTGTAGAAAAGTTTCTTTTCGTCAAACTCTCTCTGGACAAACTCAGGGATTATGAATTTATTAACTAACAAATTTACTGGGGAAATAAATCTTACCTTGAAATTGAGAATTTTTTTAGCAATAAAGGCAGTTATCCTACTTACTCTATAACCAACAATCTGTGGGATACCATACAAAGCTAATTCCATGTTAACTGTCCCAGATTTACAAAGAGCAATTTTAGTGAGCGAATAAATATAAGGCTTTAATTTTGCACTATCTTTTTGAGAAATCACATGTCCTTTAACTTGATATTTTCTAAATGCTTTTTTGAATATCTCATCAAAAGCATCACGACAGGAGGGAATATAGACCAGCAAACTTGGATATTTTTGTTGTAATTTTTTAGCCGCTTTCATAAAAGTAGGTAATAAATAACGCAATTCTTGAGGTCTTGATGCGGGCATTAAAAGTATGATGTTTTGATCTGGGCGAAGGTTTAGAACAGTTCTGGAATCTTTCTTTAGAGGAAGTTTTTTTGTTAAATCAATCATTGGATGTCCAACCCAAAAAACATTTCCGCCCCTCTTTTTGTAAAAAGCTGCTTCTTTCTTGAAAATAGCAAAAATTTTATCAGAAAATTTTATTAGATTTGTTGTAGTATTATTGCCAATTCTCCAAGCCCACTCTTGAGGAGCAATATAGTAAAAAATTGGAATTTTAGTCTTCGATCTTTTTAATTTAGTACCAATTTTTATATTAGGGCCCATATAGTCGATCAAAATTAAGCAATCTGGAGGATATTTTTTTAGCAATTTATAGATCCTTTTTTGAATTCTTATTGTTGGAAGAATAAGAGGTAAAGCCTCCCAAATTCCTATTGCACTAATTGATGTAGTATCTTTAAGAATTTTTACACCTTCTTCCTTCATCCTTTCCCCACCTAATCCGCAAATTTCTAAATCTATAGATTGTTTTTTAGCTTCATCTAATAATGCTTTTGATAACAAACTTCCATGCAAATCTCCAGAGACTTCTCCAGTACTAATAAATATTTTTTTATTCATAAATTCAATTCACTAAAGGCATTGGTCCGCGTCTCTCTTTAGATATTGACTCTTTTAAAAAACTACATAATTTTGAAGATGAGAGATCTAAATTTCCTGTCATCACTTTTTCTAATGAGCTTGAAATCGCATCATTTGATTTAAAAAGTAGATTCCAAGTACTTTGAAGTATTTTTAAGTCAAAATCTTTATTTTCTATTAAACCACTTCTCTTGATTCCAATCCTATTCAAACCTCTCAATCTACCTGGATGCCCTTCGGCTAAACAAAAAGGAGGTACATCTCTATCTACTCTAGTCATTCCTCCAATCATTGCTAAATATCCAATATGCACAAATTGATGAATCCCTAAACAACCGCCAATAATAGCTTTATCTTCAATCTTTACATGGCCTGCAACTTGAACACTATTAGATAAAACTATCCTATTACCAAGTTCACAATTATGGCCGATGTGAGTGTAAGCCATCAACAAATTATTATTGCCAATAATAGTTTTTTCTCCTTCATCAGTTGCTTTGTTTATAGTTACACATTCTCGGAAAGTATTATTATCTCCAATAATTACTTCAGTAGGGGCCCCTTTATATTTAAGATCCTGGGGATCAAGACCTATAAAAACACTTGGGAAAACTTTATTGTTTATACCAATTTTAGTTCTTCCTGAAATAACAGCATTCGGTCCTATTTGGGTTCCTTTCCCGATAGTCACATCAGGACCGACGACAGCTCCTTGAGATATAATAACCCCTTCATCTATTTCGGCACTTGGATCAACAAAAGCATTTGGGTGCACTTTTACACCACTAAAGTTTGAGTTTAATTCAGTATTTTTATGATCCATATCCCTAATCAACTAATGAAAACATTAATTCTCCAGCACAAACCAACTTCCCATCAACATGCGCCTCCCCTTTAACCTTCCCAAATCTTTTTCTTTTAATAGACAATAACTCGCAACTAATTATCAATTGATCTCCAGGTACA